>JAHHTO010000149.1 GCA_020024595.1 Schaedlerella sp. | reverse complement strand
GTTCGATGGCAGAAGTATGTCCGTGGTCACCGCCAATCAGCTTGCGATCCATAATCAGGGATGCACCCAGATGATTGCTTAAAGAAAGATAAAAAGCATCGTTAAGGTTTGGAGAAACCCAAAGTTCCGCAATTGCCGCGCTGTCAGCATCATGGATAAAGGCACAGGGATACGGAAGATATTTGGTAAATGCATTGATCGAGAGACCGGTACATCCCAGAATCTTACCCCAGAGTACGGTCCTGAAATCCGGTGAAATCACTCCTTGCATGGCAAATCCAACACCAAGAATCTGCATATCGGACAGTCCAATGGAATCTTTAAAAGAAAGAATTTCCTGACAGACCTTTTGAAAATAATAATCTTCATTCTTATAAGGAATTTCATATACGGAGCGGCGAATCTTTTCTCCATAAAGATTCACTGCAATCATTTTCACTTCTTTTCCCAGAATTTCCACACCGATCCCCACACGAAAATCTGGAACAATCGTATAGACGGTAGCTTTTCTGCCAACGTATTCGGAATCAATCTGTCCATTCTTTGTAATCAAACCATCTTCTTCTAAAGAAGCAAGGTTGGTAGTAACCGTCGGTCGGCTCAGGTGCAGATTGTAGGAGATATCCTGTTGAGTAACATTAGGGTTTTGATAAATATACTGATAAATCAGATTTCGGTTGTTCTCTTTAATCTGATTTGGTGTAATGCTTTTTTTCATAATTGAATAATCCATTCTGTAAAGCTATTTTGTAAAATAAAGGTTTAATCATATTATAACAAGAATTAAACTACACTTCTATTGTGTAAATTGCATAATTTTTTGAAAAAAAAATTAGATATTATTACAGATTGACGAATTTGGAATGATGAACTAATATGTAATTACAATTTGATAAATGATTTTACAAAATGAATTAAAAGAAAAGGAGAGCGTCATGGGAATTATTGAAAAAATGAGACTGGACGGAAAAAAAGGATTTGTAACAGGAGGTGCAAGAGGAATTGGAAAAAGCACAGCGACTGCATTTGCGGAAGCAGGAGCAGATGTCGCAATCGTGGATCTTGATTACGAGGAAGCCAAAAAGACAGCAAAAGAGTTGGCAGAACAGACAGGAAGAAGAGTAATTGCGATCAAGACAGATTGTACAAAGAAAGATGAAGTTGATGCAATGGTAGAACAGGTTGTTGCAGAACTTGGCGGTCTTGATTTCTGCCACAATAATGCAGGAATCTGCATCAATGCTCCGGCAGAAGAGATGGCTTTTGAACAGTGGAGCAAGGTTATCAATATTAACTTGAATGGAATCTTTCTTACAGATATCGCAGCAGGAAAATATATGTTGTCACATGGAGGTGGATCCATCATCAATACTGCTTCTATGTCAGCGCATATTGTCAATGTACCTCAGCCACAGTGTGCGTACAATGCATCCAAAGCGGGTGTGATTCAACTTACCAAATCACTTGCTATAGAATGGGCAAAAAGAGGAGTACGTGTTAACTGCATTAGCCCGGGATACATTGGAACTGAACTGACACTGAATTCACCGGCATTGATTCCGTTGATTGAAAAATGGAATCAGATGGCACCACTTGGAAGGATGGGAAAACCGGAAGAACTGGAATCTATTTGTGTATACCTTGCAGGAGACACCAGTACATTTACAACAGGATCAGACTTCGTTATTGATGGAGCATTTACTTGTTTCTAAAGAAGACAGAAAAGGAGAGAAATGAAATGAACCGAAAAGATTCGATTTTGAATGGAAAGACGGCACTTGATATTGAACTTGGCTCAACAAGAATTAAAGGAGTACTAATTGATCTGAGTGGAAAAGTACTTGCAGTTGGAATTCATGACTGGGAGAATTCTTTTATCAATAATATCTGGACTTATAGTATAGAAGAGATTCATGCAGGACTTCGTAGCTGTTATCGTTCTCTGCGTGAGGAAGTCGAGAAAAAATATGGGGTGACACTTCGGAAGATCGGATCGATTGGAGTCAGTGCTATGATGCATGGATATATGGCACTGGATAAAGATGGGAATCAAATCGCACCGTTTCAGACTTGGAGGAATACCAATACCCAGGATGCGGCAGATGAACTGACAGAGCTTTTTCAATTCAATATTCCTCTCCGTTGGAGTGTGGCACATTTGTACCAGAGAATTCTGAATCGGGAGGAACATGTAAAAAGGCTAGCATATGTATCGACACTCAGCGGTTATATCCACTGGAAGCTGTCCGGTAAGAAAGTGATTGGAGTGGGTGATGCTGCTGGAATGTTCCCGATTGATTCGGATAGTTGTGATTACGACGAAGAGATGGTTCAGAAGTTTGATGCTCTGACAGAAAAATATGCATATGACTGGAAGTTGAGAGATATTTTCCCGGAAGTACTTGTTGCTGGAGAGCAGGCCGGAGTCCTTACAAAGGAGGGAGCCACATTTCTGGATGAGACCGGAAATCTGGAAGCCGGGGTTCCGATGTGCCCACCCGAAGGGGATGCGGGAACGGGTATGACAGCGACAAATTCTGTAGCGCCGAGAACTGGAAATGTATCTGCGGGAACCAGTACCTTTGCGATGATTGTTTTGGAAAAACAGCTCAGCAAAGTTTATAGAGAAATTGATATGGTTACAACACCGTCCGGTTTTCCGTGTGCGATGTCACATGCCAATAATGGAACTTCGGATCTGAATGCTTGGGTAGACTTATTTGGAGAATTCGCAAAACTGATGGGATATCAGGCCGATAGGGGAGAATTGTTTGGCAAATTATATACCAATTCATTGGATGGAGATCCAGACTGTGGAGGACTTCTGGCGTATGGATATTACTCTGGAGAGAACATTACGATGGTCAACGAGGGGCGCCTCGCGTTCCTTCGTACACCGGAGAGCAATTTCAATCTTGCAAACTTTATGAAAGCGCATCTTTATACTTCACTAGGAGCTGTCAAAATGGGACTGGACATTCTAATAGAAAACGAAAAGGTAAAAGTGGATCGAATTATGGGACATGGCGGTTTTTTTAAGACAAAAATGGTTGGACAGAGATATCTTGCGGCGGCAGTTGGTGCGCCGGTCACAGTAATGGATACAGCAAGTGAAGGCGGTGCATGGGGTATTGCACTTCTGGCAGCATATCTGATTGATAAAAAAGAAGGTGAAAGGCTGGAGGATTATCTGGAGAAGCGAATTTTCAGTGGGCTTGCAGGAAATACAATTTCCCCATATGAGGAAGATAAAAAAGGATTTGATGTCTTTATGGCTCGGTATAAGGCGGGGCTTGAAATCGAGAAAAAAACAATTGAAGTGATGAATTGGTAAAAATGGGAGAGTGGCTATGGAGAAATGGAAGAAGAGAATTGGATATGGAATCGGAGATCTGGGATGCAACCTGGTCTTCAGTACAATGGCGTCCTATCTGATGGTATTTTATACAGATGTATTTGGAATTACAGCAGCGGCAGCGGGAACAATGATGCTGATCACAAAGTTTATTGATGCACTTACAGATACCGGTATGGGAATGATTGTAGACCGAACCCATACCAGATGGGGGCAAGGTAGACCATACTTTGTACTGGGAGCTGTTCCGTTTGCAATATTTACATTTCTGACTTTTTATATCCCGAATCTGGGAAGCGCCGGAAAACTGATTTGGGCGTATGTAACTTACTGTCTGCTTTGTACAGCGTATACAGTGGTAAATATACCGCTGAATACTATTGTTCCAAGACTGACATCCGATGTGCATGAAAGAGATATTCTGGTATCTACCCGAATGATTTGCGCAATGGTCGGAACCGCAGTTGTTATGACAATTACTGCACCGATGGTAAAAATTTTTGGTAGTAGAAATGAAGCAAAAGGATATCTTATAACAATGACCATCTATGGAATTGTGGCGATGTTTATTTTCTTTATCACATTTAAGTACACCAAAGAAGTTGTACCACCAACAGTAAGCAATGAAAAAACAAGCCTGAAAGAAAGTCTGAAAGGATTGACCGGGCAAGCATGGATATTATTTCTTCTGAATTTGTTTTATTTTTCGCTGTATGTGGTGAGAAATACAACTGTACTCTACTACTTCAAGTATAATCTTGGTAGAACGGAATGGTTGTCACTTGTAGGAATTCTTGGTATTTTATCTGGACTTCCGATGCTGCTTGCTCTGCCGGCACTGGAGAAAAAGTTTAGTAAGAGAAATCTGATGTTCTTAAGTGTGGGACTTTACATCGCAGGTAATTTGCTGATTTTTAGTGGAAAAAATTCTGCAGGTTGCCTTCTCGGAGGACTTGTGATTACAGGGCTTGGTATTTACGGGATTTTCGGTATTACATTTGCGATGCAGCCGGATGTGATTGATTACTCTGAGTATCAGAAAAATTCAAGCATTGCAGGCCTGATTGCTGCTTTGCAGGGATTTTTTGTAAAAGGTGGAATGGGACTTACCAGCTTTATTATTGGGGTTTTCCTGAAAAATGGCGGTTATGTGGCAAATGCTGTGCAGACACCAAAAGCACTTTCTTATATTGAGATTTGCTTTATCTGGATTCCGATTGCACTTTGCGTTATCATTGCCTGTCTGACTTATTTTTATAAATTAGACAGTATCAGAGGAACGATGACAGAAGAATTAGAAGGAAGAAGACAGAAAATGGCTTATGAAATGTAGAGGAGCTATTTTTGATATGGATGGTCTGCTGTTTGATACGGAAAAAATTTTTCAGCAGACCTGGAATGAAATTGCAGAAGAGAGAGGTGTGCATCTTCCAGAAGATTTTGCTAGGACAATATCGGGAACGAATGGAAGCTATATGTGTCGCGCAATTGAAAAATATTATAGAATATCAGATGGCAGAGAAATTCAGGATGAATGTATGGCAAGGGTACGGAAGAAATTGGAAGTGCATGTTCCGAAGAAGTTGGGCGTTAATGAAATCCTGCAATATTTTAGAAAAAAGAAAGTCCATCTTGTTGTGGCGAGCAGTAGTTCAAAAGAGCAGATTGAAAGCAATCTTGAGATTGCCGGAATCAGATCTTATTTTGAGGCAATTGTAAGTGGTACAGAAGTGGAAAACGGAAAACCTGCACCGGATATATTTCTTCTTGCAGCAGAGAAAATCAGATGCAGACCAGAAGAGTGTTATGTATTTGAAGACAGTTTAAATGGTATCCGGGCAGGTTATGCTGCTGGTTGTAAAGCCGTTATGATACCGGATCTGCTTGCACCAACAGAAGAAATGTACAGACTTAGCTGTGGAATTTATGATACACTTGTAGAAGCTATGAACAAGATTAAGGAGAGTTTGGTTACAGACTAATCAAAAATGATATAAAAAGCACCGAAAAATCGATTTTTGATATGCTCCCTTTTAGGTAGGCAAGTAAAATAATAAAAACTTGTTGCCTATGGTCGGGAGTGCTAAGGACAGTTTACTGAAATTAGTACAATGAGCATTGCAACGGGAGAAAAATGCCGAAAAGGACTGCAAAAGGTTCTTCTCGGCATTTTCTTTATCCACACATTCGTCTTTTAGAGGCGCTCTCTGTAAAATGAAGGTACAATCAAAATTCAGGAGAGATAGATTATGGAAAAGGCATTAACTACAATATACTGACGGAATGTACACTCTATCGGCATCTTGCAGATGTAGAGAAGCAGACGCAGGAAATCAGAAAACAAGCTCTAAATACAATTAGATTTTTAAGACTATATTGCTTTTGTACAGCCTGTTGCTATAATTATAGTTGTATTATACTAAAAGTATTTTACCAGAAAGGAGAAGCTGCAATGACAAATATGAAGCAGATCTTCACAGACACCTTAATTGAGATGTTGAACGCAAAATCTCTTAACACTATTACAATTACGGATATTGTCAATCAGTGTGGGGTATCCAGACAATCGTTTTATTACTATTTCGACGATATTTATGATTTGCTTGAA
>JAHHTO010000148.1 GCA_020024595.1 Schaedlerella sp. | reverse complement strand
GACAAAGTGAAAAGCATTACTCCAACATTCTCCATGAAGTACATTTTAACAATGACAAACGGAAAGAAAGTTGATGTAACCCGAAGTTATTATTATATCTTCAAAGAAAGTTTTGGAATATAGGGAGGTTAGGCTATGAGATTTCCAGCGTTTTTTATTATCATTTTATTTGTTGCTGCATTACTTTTCATCACGCTTGCAGTTTATATGCACATCTACAAGAAAAAAATTAATTGGGTGTTGAGTACAGGAGAACGTGGCGCAAAAATGCCCGCCCCCTATAAAGTTGCTATTGTGCTAACCGTCTCCCTTTTACTTGTTGGAATAGTGTCAAGTTACTTTATAGGCTATAAAGTTGCTTATGACCATTTTGAGGACAGCATGTGGCAGCTCTCGCCCTCCAATATTCAGACTTTTTACGCAGAGGTAAAAGAGATTGAGACCAATTCTATAACTGTTGAGGGAATTGCACTGAATGAAGAACAGTATCGTGGCGTATTTCAATATGATGTATGGAATGATGAAATTAACCTTTCTGACTTAGAACAAGGGGATATGGTCGCAATTACGCTTTTAACTGCCGCAGACACCACCAATATTTTCAAAATACAACTACTACAATAGATATTGCAGAACCGACCACTCATGTTAACAGGCAAGATGAACAGCACATAAATGCAGCCACTATTGACAGACCTGCTCCTCAACCGTATATACCACCTCACAACGGCACCCCCAGCAGGAAATCTTTTTCAAGGTTTCCTGCTTTTTTACGTCCATTTTGATGGTCAATACAAAATGTGCTGGTTGCGATTTCCCGAAAAGTGGCGGACGAAAGAGAGGGGGAAGTTTATAGCTACTAAGAGCAAAATTCTAGTCCACAGACTATGAAGCCGAACAGTGGCAGCTCAAAAAGTGGATTAGCCAGCTGCAAGCAGAGTTTTCCAAGGTGCAGGAAGCCGCTGTAAACGCTGAATGGTTTATGAAGACCGTCCGAAAATACACCAGCTTTGAGGAACTGACCCCCACTCTCCTGCGGGAGTTTGTAGAGAAAATCATCGTCCTCACGATGAAGATGGCACACGCGGACAGAATATCGAGATTTATTACAGCTTTGTGGGCAAAATTGACCTGACCGAATTCTAAGCCTGACCTATCCGGCACAGTGTACAAGTGCCAGATAGGAACGGCCAAAATTTTTACACTTTGATTGCTTCTTTATCTTACACAAGCTAAGTTGAAAGAGAACTTAAGAACATAGACATACAGTAACTGCCGGACAACGGCAAAAGAAAAATCCGACTGTGGTGATACAGTCGGATTTTTAGGTGCGTTCCGTATTTGGTTTACCCTAGGTTTACCTTGTGTCCCTATGTGAGTTTGCCCTTGTAAACCAACTATTTTTTTACTATATAGAGATCCAATTTGTACTTATATTCGGAAATAAGATAGTGTGTTTTTACTTACACAAATCATTGCACTCCACTGATTCAATGTTTGGTGTAAATCTCTTTTTGGAGAAATGCAAATAAAAAATAATGAAGAAAATAGATGTTAATAACCACGATACTGGATAGCTTGCAAGAATAACCATGATAGATCTGTTTATGGGAACAATGAATAGAATCCAAAGTATTCTAGCACCACAAGTACCAATCAGAGTTAGAAGCATTGGCTGGAAGGTTTCTCCCGTTCCTCGGATTGCACCGGAAAGCAGTTCTCCAAAAACATACAGCACATATAGAGGTGCCAGAAAATGCATAATTTCCTCTACGATTGGCAGTATGCCGTAATCCGCTGGTTTGATGAATAGTTTTCCAAGCAGGTTACTGAAGAAAAATAGACCTATACTAATCAAAATAACCATACCAACCGTCATTGCAACTCCAGAGCGAACCCCTATTCTGATGCGATCCTTTTTGCCTGCACCGTAATTTTGCGCAACAAAAGTGGAAACTGCTGCAGCAAGAGAGTCTACAATCAGCCAGATTAGAAAATCCAATTTTCCGCAAAGTGCCCAAGCCGCAATATAATCTGTGCCTGTTTTGTTGATGTTCGCTTGGATCATCATATTGGCGATTGGGTACAGCGAAGACTGAAAAGCAATCGGCAGTCCAATCATAAATATTGATTTTAATACACCGCCATAAAAACGTATCCGATGCAGCATCAAGCGGGAGGCTGATGTGCTGTCCATAAGGGCCCGAATCACTAAGACAGCACTGAGAGCCTGGGATAGGATTGTAGCAAAAGCAGCTCCTGCAACACTCCATTGCAGCACCCCTACAAAGAGCAAATCTAAAATCAGATTTACAGAGCAGGAAATCAGAAGGATTCGGAAAGGTGTTTTGGAGTCACCAACCGCACGAAGTATTCCAGCGCCGATATTGTATAGCATTGATACAGCTAATCCGGCAAAGTAAATTCGGACATAGGAAAGTGTAATCGGAAAAATATCTGCAGGCACCTTCATCATATGTAAACACCACGGTGCGGTTAATACACCAAGGATAGATAAAAGCACACCGCCGATAAATGCAAAGGCAATTGCTGTATGTGTCGCATTGGAAAGTTCCTGCTCCTGCTTTGCTCCAAAATATTGGGAGATAATAATCGTTGCACCTGTGGATAAGCCAATAAAAAAATTCACAGGAAGTTTTAATAGATTATAGACGGAATCAATAGCAGCCAAGCCTACCTTTCCTGCGAACTGACCAATGATGACTGCATCCAGCGTTGTGTACATCTGCTGCAGGATACTTCCGGCCAATATTGGAAGAAAGAATAAGAATAGCTGCCGACCAGCAGCACCTTGTGTCAGATCAATATTTTTGTTTCGTCCCTCCATATTAAAGATATAACCACCTTTCTTCGGATATTGTAATAATAAAACGACTAAGATATCTCGGCTGCATACAACTCGCTACTTAATAGATTTCTTATATATGTGTTTTCAGTTTGAGCTGTTAGCTGATCCGTAGGGAGAATATCCACGAAAGAACCCTCATCCATAATCGCAACTTTTTCACAGGTATGACGTATCACCCGTATATCATGAGAAATCATGATATATGCGAAACCGATAGATTTTTGCAGGTCTAACAAGAGTTCTAAAATTTGTTTTTGCAGTATCATATCCAATGCGGATACAGCTTCATCACAAATTAAAATATCTGGCTCAACCACCAACGCTCGTGCAATGGCAATTCTTTGGCACTGACCTGTACTGAGCTGCGGAGGGCAGCGTTTTAAGGCATCTCCATCAATTCCAACATTCTTCAAATAAAAAAGTGCTTTTTCCTGTCGTTCTTTAGCGGTTCCAATTTTCAAATAGTTCAGTGGCTCCTGTACAATTTCCAATGCAGATCGACGAGGGTTGAGACTTGCTCTTGCATCCTGAAATACGATTTGCATGGATTTGCAGATATGTTTGCGTTTTTTTCTGTGGGAATAAGAGATATTTTCACCATTATATAAGATTGTACCGTGATCTGCCGTTTCTAGTCCCATCACACATTTTGCCAATGTGGATTTTCCGCATCCGCTGAAGCCTAAGATACCCATCGTTTCACCTTGATGTAGAACCAGATCCAACTGATTTAATATTTTTTTATACTGTGAACCCTTTTGAAATGATTTTTCCAACCGATCAATCTGTAACAAAGGCTTTGCATATGCGCTTGACTGAGAGCGTATGAAAGTCGTCAGGTCTCGCGCACTAATCAACTGCTTTGTATATAATTCGTTTGGATTTTCCAGAATATCCTGCACATTTCCCTCTTCGACGATATGTCCTTCACTCAATACAATGACGCGATCACTGATTTCATGAACCACACCAATGTCATGAGTAATCAATAATATGGAAAGCTTCAGCTTTTTTTGAATCTCTCGCAGCAAATTCAGTACTTCTTTTTGGCTCACAACATCTAATGCCGAGGTAGGTTCATCCGCAATTAGCACTTCTGGCTCTAGGCAAAGAATCATTGCAATGTAAACGCGCTGACACATACCTCCACTAAGTTCAAATGGATAGGCGTTTAAAATCTGTTCCGGATCATCGAAATTGAGAAGACGCAACATATCACACGAGACTTTTTCTATATCCTCTTTTGTGCAAGAGTGTCTGTTTTTTAAGGTCTCCTGAAAATGCACACGGATGGTTTTGACAGGATTTAGTGCAAGCTGTGCATCCTGATGAATCATTCCAATTTTACTTCCACGAATTTGTTTCCAATCGATTTTGGATTTGGAAAGAACAATATAGGTAGTATTGCCGATTCGCATTTTGCCACTTTCTACGTTTGCAGAAGGAGGAAGCACGCCAATTAAGGCTTTTCCACAGGTGGATTTGCCAGATCCGCTTTCTCCAAGAAGGGTGAGGATTTCGCCTTTTTTGAGTGAAAATGAAATCTCGTCCAGTACAACAAATGTGTTTTTGTTTTGCACATAACTTATTTTAAGTTGCTCTACAGATAAAGCAACGGGTGAATAATTACGCATATTACCTCCTGATGTTATAGATCAATATGTTCGTAGGGGTCCATAGCATCACGCAGCCCCTCTCCGATAAGATTCAGTGCAAAGACTGTCAATACAATAAAGAGAGCGGGTCCAAACAATATGTGTGGATGCTGAAAAAAATGTGCTCGTCCATCAGAGAGCATACTACCCCATTCCGGTGTTGGAGGCAGAGCACCCATCCCTAAAAAGGAAAGTGCGGAGATAGATAAAATAAGTGTTCCCAGTTCAAAGGTGGATAGCACAAGGAGAGGCCCAATCATTTTGGGAAGAAGTTCATAAAATCCAATATGCCAACTGGATGCTCCCAGTACTCGGGCAGCCAACACAGAAGAGTCGTTTTTGATTTGTAAAACAATACTTCTTGCTAGTCTTGCAAAAGGAACCCACCAGACGGCAATTACAGCAACCAATAGATTGATCAATCCGGAACCCCATAATGCAGCGATTACCATAGCAAATACCATAAATGGAAATGCCATTAAGACATCAATGATTCTCATAAAAATTGTATCAAAAAGGCTATAGCTTCGCATACCAGTGAGAATACCAAAGAGTGTTCCGATCAGTAAAGCCATTCCAAGTGCAAGAAAGCATGAGACCAAAGTAGTGCGGCCTCCATAAAGTGTGCGGCAGAAAATATCTCGTCCATATCGATCTGTGCCAAACGGATTAGTAATACTGAACTTTTGGAAGCGTTCTGATGTAGCAGCATCAGGTGTATAATCCGTAAAAACGGGAGCTGCAATCACCAGAAAAACAATAATCAATAATAAAATTACGCCAATAAGAGTCTTTAGTGAGAAACTTTTACCTGTCATTGATGTATACCTCCTTTATTTGGTTGTCAAGCTCGATTCACCACCACGACGTATGATTGGATTTGTAAGCAGATAAATAATTTCCACAAGCAAATTGATTGCGATAACTGAAGCTACCGTGAGTACAGTATAGCCCTGAATAGCGGGATAATCATGAACCAGAATACTACTGATTGCATAATTTCCAATACCCGGCCAATTAAAAATGGTTTCGATCACAACAGAACCTCCTATCATATGTGCAAAAGAAAGTGCAATGGTGGTGATGATTGGAAGCAATGTGTTTTGAAAGGCTCCTTGAACCACTAGCTTTTTTGAGAGTCCACGTGAAAGTGAAGACGAAACATATAATTGCCCTAATTCGGTTAGCATTGTTGCACGAACGATACGTATCGTTCGTGGCGCTCCAATCAAGCCAAGCGTAATTGCTGGCAGCCACAGCCGACTCCATTCCATTTGACTACTTATTTCGTACCAATTTAGATGAACGGCAAAAATAAATAAAAATAACAAGGATAAAATAAAGGCAGGGAGTGATGCGAGCACTACACAAAATAAGCGGATGATTCCGTCTTGAATTTTTCCAGCACGAATTGCAGAATAAACACCGAACAGTACACCTAATGT
>JAHHTO010000147.1 GCA_020024595.1 Schaedlerella sp. | reverse complement strand
GTTTTATGCTGCCAGAGATCCTCTATTTTGAAAGTAAAGATCATTATATTTTCCTGCATATGCAGGATGAAACATATCGCTTTCGCGGAAAGTTAAATGATATAGAAAAACAGTTGGATTGTGATTTTTTTGTTCGTTGTCATGCCAGCTATCTCGTTAATTGTCAATATGTTAGGGTGATTGGGAGGAGTCAACTGTTGCTGCGGAATGATATATGTATTCCAATTAGTAGAAACAAATTGGATGCCACACAAAATATTTTTATGAATTATAAAGGAAGTTTGCGGCTGTGAATTTTATCTTTGAAACAGCAATCAATGCGATTGAAGCGTTCCTGATTCTCGAATTTCTCTCACGATATTTTACCTTTCGGGTCAACGTACCGCTGCAATATATAGGCTTTGGTCTTGCTTGGCTCATTTCTACTGCATCTATTACATTTTTTTCTTGGAATGCCGTAGCAGAATCATATTCCGGTTTCATACAAATCATTATCAATATTCTTTTTTGTGTTTGCTTGCTGGAAGGAAGTATCTGGTCAAAGGTGTTTCTCTCTGCTTTCACAATGGGTGGAGTGATTCTGATTGCCAGCTTCACGACATTTTTTATTGGTGATATGAATCAATATAATGTTCAAGATATTCTGACACAATTTAGCCCAATAAGGGTGATTGCTATTTTTGTTTCAAAGATTCTGTTCTTTCAAGTAACACGAATTATATTGCGCATGAAAGAAAACACAAAAATATCTACACAGGATATTTTTCCTTTGGCCGTTGTTCCCATTATATCTATTTGTACGATCTGGATTTTGACACATGCGGCAATTCAAAATTTCGAAATACAACAATCTATTTTTTACGCAGTATGTATGATTATAATACTTAACTTTTTAACATATTATATGTTTCTGCGCATGAACAGAAACAGCCAGATCAAGCGTGATTACGAGCTTCTTAATATGCAGTATGATTGTGTCAAGCAAAATGCAGTAGATATACAAAATATGTATGAAAATATTCGTTCTATTCGACATGATATGACAAACCATTTGCTGTGTATATTGAATCTGCTAAAGGAATCTCCAGATAACAAACAATCAGTTTATAACTATATTCAAGGATTGCTGAAACAGCAGGAAGGTAGCTGTCGGAAAGTGATTTTCTCTGGCAATGATGCTTTGGATGCGATCATCAACGTAAAACAGGTAACTGCACAGCAATATGGCATAAAACTCGATATTATAATTGCTGATTCGCTGCACTTTATGCTTCCAGAAGATATCTGTATACTGTTTGGAAATTTGCTTGATAACGCAATTTCAGCCTCCAAAGAAACAGAAGAAAAGAAAATTGCCCTGAGTATTCAGCCGCAGGATATGTATGTTTCAATTGTCGTATCCAATAGCATCCATACACCGGTTTTGCTGGAAAATCCAGACCTGAAAACCACAAAAGTGAAAAAAGATGCACATGGATATGGAATCAGGAATATTAAGAAAGTGGTTCAGCAGTATCATGGAATGATTCGATTTTATGAAGATAAAGAACAGTTTACCAGCGATATTTTATTGCTTACCATACCTGTTTTAGAGTAAGTATGTAGTGGGTCTCTCACAAAATTTATCAATTTTTTGTTTTCAATGCACTCTGGAAAAATTTAGAATGGAAAGGATTGCGGTTACATTGTAATAGCTTCAGCGTACATGAACCACCAGTTTTACTGGTGGAATAAAATTGCTTTAGCTTTAAGCATCGAGCGAAGCGAGTGACACTCAAAAAAGTTTCATTTTAGCTTGAATAAAAGCAAATTTGCCTGTTTACAGGCTGTAGGGCATACCATGCGAGTGAATACTAATTCGATGCCTCTTGAGAGGCGGCTGGTAATATGCCCTTCTAGGGCTTGTGCAAACCACCAGTTCAACTGGTGGTTTTGATTTACTAATTTCGGACAAAATCATGCTAATTTCGTCAGCCTTCTTGAAAACATCTCAGATCACAGTTATTTTATAGATACATAAAACTGATGACAAAAATAGAACACAATGAAGGGGAACAAGGAGGCTGCTAGAGGTGAAAGATAAGGATAGATTCCAGCTAAAGTGGCCTTGGAACGTGGTGGCATATATAGGTGTGACGCTCGTGTTAGGCTATTGTATTGGATACTTATGGAGCATATTATTGGCAGTTTGGTTCTATCACTATCAAAAAAAGAAGCACCCTGAAATGCCAGAAGGAGGATATTGTCTGGCACGCACGCGAAAACGTCTGATATATGTGCCGCTGAATCTCTTGATATTGCTGCTTGGTGTGGGAATGTTGGCATTCACTTGGGAACATAGACCAGAATCAGAGCTGTATGAACCTGTGAAGTATATGACAGGCTGGGTAATCGGTTTGGTGCTCTGTGCAATTGCGCTTTATGAGATGTACAGCAATATTCGAGATGTACTCTTTCCAGACAAGAGTACACTGGCACAATCCATAAAATCACAGATGCCAGACCCAGAAGCGACTGCGCCGACTCCAGAGTTATTTGCAATGGTGGATCAGGATATTGAGACAAATGGTCAGTGGTTTGACCAAGTGGTTGTCGGTAAAAAGTGGGTCTTGGGGGATACAGCCTGCTATATTCCGCGGATTCGCGCAGTTTTTGGGAGAGATGAGATTCGACAGCATCATGCCAATGGACAGACAAATGGTGGACGTATCATTCAGGTGTTTTTGATGGATGATCGCCGTCAAGTTCAAATTTTGAAATTAAAGAATCCAAATGAATTGCCAATGCTGCTGGATTGTCTGAGACTGCGGACACCAGATGCATATTTTGGTTCTTTTGAAGATGATTACGAAGCGTTTCGGAAAAAGTCAGAGGACGAGTGGTATGCATTTGAGCGAAAATTCCAACAGAAAAAGAATCAGCGGGGGCTCAGACAGTTTGAGGAAGATGCACCAAAAGAACAGAGTATGATTTTGACCAGAGCAGATGGTTCTGTGACCTCGCGGGTGGAAGAAGGACTCATCAAACAGTTATTGGGGAAGGAGCAGTTTTCCCTGACCGCAGGACAATCTGTTCGAGCTGATGGGCACGATTTTACAGAACTCCGATATGTGCCAGTTGGCGAAGCCGAGGCGGAACTGGTTTTGAAAGAAGTAAGAAAAGACCAGCACAAAGAATATGGACTGCGTCGGATTGTGGGACAAATGGAGGCAAAGCATATTCTTGAGGATTGGATACAGCGTAAAATTCCTAACTTGGCTGGTTGGGAGCGCATATATTTGAATGTGTTCAGACCAGAGGAAAAATACGAAAATCCGCCGCCTGAATTATGGCTGGTTTCCAATTCTGGTATACGGCAGCAGCACCATACGTTTACAAGAGAGGATATTGAGGTGCTTGCGGAAGGATTGGTTGATGGCAGCTATCAGAAAATGCAGCTTACATTCTATGGATATCTGTTTATGCAGATAGAAACTGGAAACCAGTTCGATGGGCGTTGTACCGTTTGTGTGACGCATCCAGATGGAGATGAACTGCGATTGTTTGAGACCAAGAGTACCAGCCGCCAGGCGGCAGGGTGGTTGTTGGAGTTTTATGATGGCAGTTTTTCTCCTGATTGGAGTACATGGAAGGATCATACCAAGAAACTATCACAGGAGTGATATATGTGTAGGAGGTTAATTGTATGGGAAAGTGTTTTAGTGATGCGGTAGAACAGGCGCTGCAATACATTTATTACGATGAAGGCGGCGGAAAAGGAAAAGAGGGATTCCAAATTCTGGAACAGGCTTCCGCCGCAGGCGATGGAGATGCAAGCTGTGTATTGGCACGGTGTCTGTGTGGTCATCAGTATGTGTGGGAGGGGCATCGTTTTCCAGTTGACGACAATCGCGCAACAGCGCTGCTGCATAAGGCTGTGGAACAAGGCAGTGCTATGGCTGTGTTGGTTTGCTTGCGCACAGGCGATCTAACACCATCGATAGAAAAGAAAATGCCATTTCCAAGTGTTCGAGAGGCATTTGAAATTGTGCTCAAAAATGCCGAACTGGGTGATGCATTCAGTCAATATGTGATTGGGAATAGCTATTTTTGGTGGGATTTTATTCGAATACAGCAAATCGACAGAAATGATTTTAAGAATGAACAAGCGTTTCGACAGTGCTTGAAAGAAAATATCCAAAAAAGTGAGGACTGGTTTTGGAAGGCGTTTCAAGGCGGCATCCATTTTGCAGGAAATAATTTGAGGCATTATTATCTCAATGGCGATGAAGATATCATTGAACCTCAACCAGCAAAGGCGGCAGATATCGCGCGGATCGGTGCAGAACGGGGATATCCCAGTTACCAGTATGAATATGCGAAAGAGCTGAGAAATAACAAACAATATGAAGAAGCACTGCATTGGTTCAAAAAGGCAGCAGCGAGCGGCGATCGGGATGCATGGTATTTTATTGGCGAAGCATATGAAGAAGGCAAACTGGCGGGACAAGATCTGCCCTATGCTGCAGAGTGCTATGAAAAGGGATTGAATGCATTCGAAATGTCAGCACCGTGTCATAATGGCTTGGCTGATTTATATTGGAAGGGAAAGGGAGTCCCACAAGATTATGCAAAAGCATATCAGTTGTTATCTTGGGCTTATGAGCATGGGAATAACTGGGGAGTGCCCTATATGGGAATGTGTTGTTTCTATGGGCAAGGAACGCAACAAGATTATGGCAAGGCTCGAAAATTCTTGGAAGAAGTAGATTGGAACGATAGTGAAACCTTTTATCTTTTAGGCTGTATCTATGGCAGGGGACTCGGTGTCAATGCTGATATTAAGAAAGGTGTAGCATATCTGCAAAAAGCAGGTAATCATGAGGCTGCCAAGAAAGAGCTGCTTTGCTATAAAAAAACATTGTTTGGAAAATGGGTGCGTCGGTAAAAAGTTCCGCTTTCATGGATTTATGCGAATATCACCTGCTTCAGTGAGGACTCTCGCACCTAGAGATTTGTTCTAATACTGACAGTAAAGGGCAAAATATGAATCATTATGGCAAAATAGATCGGTCTAATAAAATGTTACTAAAACGCTTGTGTTCTTTTAAATCTTTGTAGATCGCCTATGAAAGAAGAAAATAAATTTATTTATGAGTACATTTTGAGTATACTTTTTATGCAACACAAAAACAATCATGAGAAAATACAGAAAAATGCGTGGATTTGCAACCTAAACATGATATAAAATATGCAGATTTCAAAAACGCTACCTTGAGTGGGAATAATCGAATAAATGTTTTAGAGTCTCAGAAAGCCCCCAAAATACAGGGTTTTCTGGGATTTCTTGTTTTTAGTGGCTACATCTGCGTAATTTTTTGTAGCCAGCAGGAAATTTGGCGGTCGCCAAGATGTTGCCACCGTTGCGGGGCAAATCATTGTCATGACTGTCCACATACTTGCATTCTTCGAGCAAAAGAAATATAATGGAACGGTTCACTGAAGGTGTGACGATGGATTATATAGCACTGAAAGAGGCAAGTGAAAGATGGAGCATTTCTGCCCGACAGATAAATTACTACCGTACCGATGGGCGTATCCCAAACGCTGTAAAAATGGCAGGCGTATGGCTAATATCGAAGGATGTAGAAAAACCAATAGACCAATGCAGAAAGAAACACGGTGATGAATGTGATAAAAATTGCGATATGTGATGACGAAGAAAAGGCTGTTGCCCTGCATGAGAGGATCGTCAAAACCTGCTTGCAGGCGTATGGCGTTGGCTATGAAATAACGAACTACACCCAAAGCCGCAATCTACTTTGCGACATAACCGATGATGGATTTTTCTATGACCTGATTTTGCTGGATATAGAAATGCCGGGGACTAGCGGCATGGAAATCCCGCAGCAGATCAAAGGTTTTCTTCCCAATGTCAGGATCATCTTTGTAACCTCGCACACGGAATATGCGATTGACGCCTTTGAACTGTCCATCTTTCGCTATGTACCGAAAAGCAATC
>JAHHTO010000146.1 GCA_020024595.1 Schaedlerella sp. | reverse complement strand
GATAGGAAGAGGTAACAGAATGATAGAAATATCAGAATGAAGATGGATGTTAGTCGAATTGCCGATTAGCATCCATTTTCATTCTGTATGAACTTTGGAGGAAGAGGGGACAGCAGGTTTCTCGAGATATAGTTCTTGTATAAATAAAAAAAAGTTGGTAGAATAGAAGTGGAAATAGGGGGGCATATTCTGTTTCCGAACGGGAAAGGGTGGGTAAGTATAAACAAAAGATAAGGAGTGTAAAAAATGGAAGAAAATTTAAATATATATTTAAATCAAATACAGAATATGAAACTGGAAAATATATTTGATTGTTCAGAAATTTCTTTTCATACTCTGCACGAGATCATGCTGATTTCGATGATTGTATTGGCAGTGTTCGGGATATTCTGGTGCTTTTTCGGGTTGAAACTGGTGCGCTTTTGGTCTGTACTGCTAGGATTTGCAATAGGATTTGGAATAGGCAAAAGTGCAGCGACTGTGTTTGGTATGGAACCTACGGTGGCATTGGTTATTGGAATTGCAGCCGGAGTGGTTCTGGCGTTACTTGGAGCATTATTGTATCGTGTGGGAGTTTTTTTGGTTGTATGGGTTGCTGGAAGTTCTCTTGCATATACGGCGATCTACCCAACGGATTTAAAAATGGCACTTGTTTGTCTTGGAATCGGTCTGTTGGCAGCAATGTTAACCGTAGTGTTTGCAGAGCCTGTAACGATGATTGGAACAGGTCTGTGCGGTGCAGTGGTTCTGGGAACGATTGTCGATCTTTTCCTTCCATTTGATGGTGTATGGGTTCGTGTGGCTGCAATTACGGTCTTTGCAATATTCGGAATCTGGGTGCAGTTCTTACTGGAATCCAGAAAACGCAAAAAGCAGAATCTAGAAAAGGCAGAAGAGATTCGGAAGCAGCATTCTACAGAAAATGAAGTAGAAAAGGCCCGCGCCATGATAGAGAATCTGGACAACCTTTCGGAAGAAGAGAAAGAAAAAGGAAGTAGTCCAGAATATGAGAATGATGACGATATTACTTTTGTTTAGCAGATCGAGGTGGTAGAGCAAACCCGAAAAAAGTTTAGAAGAGTCCGTTTTATGACACACCTGTTTTGGTAAAATGGGGATAAATGAAGTGAGAAAACCCTATTTTACCGAAGGAAAGGTGTGTTTTTATGTATCGTAAGAAGTCATTATTAAGCGGAATGATCATGATCATTGGAACAGTTGTACTGTTAGTGATTGCAATGTTGTTTTGTTTTACAGATATACATATTTCACGATATGAATATCTGACAGTGTGGCTTGTATGTATCTGGATCATTGCTACGTTGACTAAGAAAGTGGAGAGAACATAATTTCCATTGTCAGTATCCTGATAAAGTTGTATAATATTTTTATAATAACACAGGTAAGAGACGTATCTTTTGCATTATCTGAAAAAGGTAAAATATAAGGATACGAGAAAGGAGCCTGCAGATGAAGATTGATATGCATTGTCATGTAAAAGAAGGTTCGATCGACAGTAGAGTCAGTGTGGATGAATATATTACACTTCTAAAGAAAAAGGGATTTCAGGGAATGGTAATCACAGATCACAATACGTATAATGGTTATCGTTACTGGAAGAATCATATCAAGGGGAAACGGCACACGGATTTTGTTGTATTAAAAGGAATCGAATATGATACAAGGGATGCCGGACACATGCTTGTTATCATGCCGGAAGGTGTGAAGATGCGCCTGTTGGAGTTGAGAGGGATGCGAGTCTCTGTATTGATCGATCTGGTCCATCGGAATGGTGGAGTGATTGGACCGGCGCACCCTTACGGAGAGAAGTATCAAAGTTTTGCCAATACAAAACGATTCTATAAATCACCAGAGTTGATTAAGCGATTTGATTTTGTGGAAGCATATAATTGCTGCGAAAATGCAGAGGCAAATGCGAAAGCGCTGCGTCTTGCAAAGAAGTATAATAAGGTGACTGTCGGAGGAAGCGATTCCCATAAGACAAATTGTGTTGGACGTGCATATACAGTACTGCCGGAACCTGTAACATGTGAAACGGAGCTGATTTCTATGATTCATAAGAAAACAGCATTCGAGACAGGTGGCACATATTATGACAAGACCACAAAGGAACGAATGGGAAAAGTCAATAAAGTTCTGGTATATTCTTTCTGGGTTTATAATAAGGCAGGTGAATTGTTAAGACGGCATGGACGGAACACGAAGATGGAGCAAGAGAATCCGGTAGATCCGATCGATCCGATTGAGTTGTACTACACAAAATAAATGAATATCTGATGGAATAAGAGAAGCCTCCTGTGGTTTGTATAAAAAGATACAAATCAGGAGGCTTTCTTTTGTGAAAATTAAATATTATTTTTTAATCTTTCCCGAAGATGCTGGCGGATTGCGATGAGGTGATCCTTATGTCGACGGGATTCCAATGCAGGGAATGCCCGGAGTAGACGCCTTGTGATTCTTCCGGTATGCTGTTTGAGCTCATTATAGTGCTGTTTCAACTCGGTATAGCGCTGTTTTAGTTCTTCTGTGCGAGCATGGATGTTATCAGCAGCATCTTGTTGCTTTTCATGGAAATCTACTACTGCATCTCGCGCTTTTTCCTGAAGGTCATCTGCGGCTTCTAATGCACGGACAGTTGTTGAATAAATATTTTCACCGAGCTGATTAGACAACTCGTGAAGCTCGGAAGCGATTTTTTCCATGTGCTCCAATTGTTTGTTGAACTTGAAGATTGCAGAGGTGGTTACACCGGTGTCAATGATCAGCAGAATACCAAACAGGACGATCAGTACAATTCCGAGTGTATGGGGCATCAGTGTCAATACATGGTGAATCAGGGGATGAATCAAATTCATAATGGCAACGCAGGCGATTCCCCAGATAACTGAAAAGGGGAGACATACATATCCGCCGATATTCAAAGGCATATTAGAATAATCCCACCATTTGTTGTGGAAAATTTTGTCCATCGCCCAGCCAGTGATACCTTCTAATAATGTGACAAGTATAATAGAGGCGATGTACAGAAGGATCAAATTGGATCGGTAGGGAGTTAAAAAAATAATGACGAGAGAAACTCCGAACCCATAAATCGGACAAAAAGGACCGTTTAAGAAGCCGCGGTTGATAAAACGATGTTCTTTACAGGCTGCAAAGGCAACTTCTGTACACCATCCCAGAAATCCGTAAACAAAAAAGTAAATTGCAATGAAATAAAAGTCCATAATTCATGCTCCTCACGCAAAATATATGTATTTTAAAAGACTACTACTGAATCAGAATAAAGTCAATCTCAAATATAGTCAATTCGTTCCAAAAATAAGGCATTGTTGATACAATGTGGTGAAGAATTTTCGGTTCCTTTCAAAATATGTTCAATACAGTCTGGCGTACGCTTTCCATAGCCGATTTCCAGTAATGTGCCGATAATCCGTTGAGGCATTTGTCTTAAGAATCCATTTGCAATCAAGAGAATGTCAATTTCTTCATTTTCTGGATAAAAAGGAGAGGAAGAAAAAAAAGGATCAAAATGTTGGAGCAGGTTTTCTGATCGCATGGAAAGGATTTTTAAAGTGCAAAGCTCACGGGTCGTTGATTTTTTTGTTTTTCCTGTAGAAAAAGAACGAAAATCATGAGTTCCGATGAGAGAGTCCGCTGCACGTTCCATTGCCTGTATATCCGGAAAATCTGTTCGAAAATCAGCATATTTGCGTTGAAAGACATCGGGAACAGTTCCAGTCAAAATCCGATATCGGTAAGTAATCGTATGTGAATTCAGTTCCGCGTGAAAACGCTCTGAAACTGGGGATACACTATGAATTACGATATCCAGAGGCAGATAATGATTCAGATACTGTCGGATTTCTTCTGAAGACATCCGACAAGTGGTATGAAAACTTGCTGTTTGTTGAAATGCATGGACATTTGTTTCTGTTTTTTCGCCACAAAAGAGAGTGATCTCCTCATTTGTCATACGGCGTAAAACATCGCAGATTCTGCCGGATATGGTAGAACTGCTTTCTTTTCGGGCAGACTGCCAGCCGTGGTAGCGGCTTCCGTCATATTCGATTGTGAGTTGGATATTTTGTGCCATTATATAAAAACTCCTGTCAAATTAGTGATTGTGTGATTTCATTTTATCCAATTCCGGTGATGAGTTCAAGAATAAAGTTGTCGATGATTATTTTGTTATACTCATTATGGCAGCTTAGAGTAGAAATGGGAACATTGCATTTTGAGGAGAAACGACTTATAATATCAAAGTAGATTCATTTTAAGTTGTTCGAAAATAATCTGGTATGAAAGAGATTTCATGATAAAACACCGGGTGAAGCAGAAAAGTGGGGATGTGTTATGACAGAGAAAAGAAAAGTAGAGGATTCTTGCGTGGAAACTGTGCACATTGTCCGTCCGAATCATCTAAACGGTGCAGGACGGCTGTTCGGGGGAGTGCTGATGCAGTGGATTGATGAAGTGGCGGGGATTGTTGGCTGCCGTCATGCAAGGAGTAATTGCACAACAGCATCTATAGATAATCTTAGGTTTATGCGAGGTGCTTATCAGAAAGATTTGGTTGTGATCGTGGGCAAGGTGACTTATGTGGGTACAACTTCCTTGGAAGTACGAGTCGATTCTTATGTAGAAGATCAGGATGGAAAGAGACGACCGATTAATCGGGCATATTTTACGATGGTGGCATTGGATGAAAATGACAAACCGTGTCAAATTCCGAAACTGGAGATTGTTACAGAAGAACAGAAAGCAGAGTGGGAGGCAGCAAAGAAGAGGAGAGAAATGCGTGAAAAACGTAGAACAGAGGGATTCTGACAAAAAGGGGGGGCTCATCGCCCCCTTTTGTCTCCTTTATGTTGTGTGCTTTTTGATCATAGTGTTCACCATAGTAATCATTCGATCAATCTGTGCCTGTTCTTCTTTTGATTTACCTTCTTTTAAAATTTCTAGAATTAAATGAATTTCATCTGAGGTGAATCGGATTCCCTTTTTATTTGCATTTGTAATTAGTGCCAGCATAATCGGTGCCAGTTCTTTTCCTGATTTATCTTTCGTCTGGGAAGCTGCCATTCGAATCAGTTCCATCTTTGCTGGATCCATGTTCTTCAGAAGTGGGTTGTTCATCCATTCGTTCATATGCATCGTCTCCTGTCTTAGAATAAGTTGTTGAATCATTTTCTGCAAACATATCCTGATACATGCGGAACATTTCCTGCTGTTCAGGATTCATCATGCCCATTGCCATCTCTACCGGGTTTATGCCGTTAAATGTGGAACTGGAATCGTCCGATGAGCCGTTGGAAAAATCGGCAGATTCCTGAAACATCTGCATCATTTCCATCATATTTATGACGTTGTGAAAAGTGTCAGTCATTGATGCCAGTTCCGGTGGTAAATAAGGGGAAATTTCGTCCAGCAGTTCAGACGGTGAATCTGGAAAATGTTTTGATGACTGACATCCCTGTATTTGCCCGGGATGTTTAAAAATGGAAATCGTATATTCCAGTTCCATGAATTTTACCAGAATCCAGAGTGTCTTCTGACTGGATGGAGGAAGGTAAGGAAGAAGCAATTTCAGTAGGCTCAAATGGTAAGGGGTTGTCATTTCATCAAAGGGTGTCATTGGTCGTGGTGTTTTCTTTTCCATTCCAAGCTCCCGGTCTCTTTCATATGATATATATGAGTGGTAGTATAAAAATATGAAATTGGGAAAAACTAAAGAGAGATTTCTTACATAGTATAGAATAAGAAGAGACAATAGGAGGAATAAATATGAAACGTAAATTGATTATTGACGGAAATGCTGTATATGAAATTGATGAAGAATGTATGGTACGCCGGTGCCTAAGTAAAGGAGAAGAATTGCAAGATACAGTTAGCAGACAGGAGAAGAAAGATGGCGAAAAGAGTCAGACGGACAAATAGATATCATCAGTAAGAACCCCCGGTGCCAGAACGGACACCGGGGGTTCTTGGAAAA
>JAHHTO010000145.1 GCA_020024595.1 Schaedlerella sp. | reverse complement strand
AATATGTTTCCTGCCGTGCCTCGGATCAAGAGCGGTTCACCCGTATGAAAACGCTGGGCGCGGACTACACGGAGGAATCCATTGCCGCACGAATCGCCGGACGTTCCCGTCCAATCCACAGACCGAAAGTGCGTGACGGCAGGATCAGTCTGCTCATTGATATTCAAAACAATATCAAAGCACAACAGAGTGCTGGCTTTGCACATTGGGCGAAGCTGAACAACTTGAAACAGGCCGCTAAGACCATGAACTTTCTGACGGAGCATGGTATTGACAGCATGGAGCAGTTGGAGGAAAAACTGACGGCATTGACTGAGCAGAAGGATACCGCCCTTGCCGCCATCAAGGAAACGGAACAGCGGATCACAGACTTGTCCCTGGTGATGAAGCACGCCGCCATCTATCGTCAGCTCCGCCCGACCTATGATCGTTACCGTCAAGCCAGGGACAAGGAAAAGTTTCTGCATGGCAATGAAAGTGAGATTATTCTATTTGAAGCTGCAGCCAGAGAATTGAAACGCTTGGGAGCGGTGCCGGTTCCGTCTGCCGACCGTATGAAAGCAGAACTTGCAGAACTCGGCACCAGGAAGGAACAGCTTCTTGCAGAATACCGTTCCGCACAAAGAACAGAGAAAGAATATGAAACCATCAAACAAAATGTGGATATGCTGCTGTCACAGCCGGATCGGCAGGAACAGCAGCGGCATGAGCTGGAATAATTGTTCTGGGCTTTTTGAAATATATCCAGTATAATGAAAGCGAAAGGAGGGCTGCCTTATGACAAGAGGGGAAGCCTTAAAAGACTTTTTCTTCAAAAGCGTGATACCCGTTTGCACAGCGCTGTTGCTGTACTGCATTTTCAAATCTGCCTGTATGAAGAACGGCGAATTAGATTATGTGTGGCTCTGGATATTTTGTGGACTGCCTTTTGGCCTCCATCGGATGTGCCTATGGATCGTGCCAGGCGGTGGCTCTCTCGGTAGAGGGATCGCACTATTCGCCCTCAACTTTATCATCGGCGGCGTGATTGGTGGCTTTGTCCTGGCATGGAGATTGGTTAAGGCCGCATGGTATGTACCGCTGACAATCTACCGGCTGATTGTTGGATAAAACAGAATAACAAAAAAGAACGGGAGTACAGCCAACGGATCATCCGAAAAGCTGTACTCCCGTTTTCTATTTTTAAAGTGTGCCAAAAGAGGCTTTTCGTTTCTACAAGACAACTTATTTTTGTAGACAAAAGCCGTATAAGGCGTGTTCTAAACTCTTGTTTCAGATAAATTATTGCTCGATTAATCCAGAAAGTTTTGATTCGTTAAACGAAGGTCCAACATCTAAAGTTCCATCAAATAATGCAGCGTAAACTTTTTTGTCAGCACGAAGTTGATATTTTTCTAACGGATTAATAACGGAAGTACCGCGCCCTGTTTTACTGACAAAGCAAATTTCATCGTTGCGAAGTATTTCTGATGCAAGGAGTCTTGATTCATGCGAGGTAATAATCAACTGAGTATTACGCATTTTCGCCATAGATAAAAACAATGCAACTATTTTTACCGTCATTGATGGGTGCAAGCATCTATCAATCTCATCAATGACAAAGATTCGATTATTTGATATCTTAAAGAGAATCTCTATTAAGTCTAATAGTCTGGCCGTTCCATCTGATTCTTCATTAAGATCAAAGAAAATATCCTTTGTTTCATGGCTAAATTCAATAGTTGTGATAGTTATTTTACCAGTTGTATCTATTTCAAATGTGTAAAATTCTTTATAAGAGCGGATCATAACTCTTGGGCATTCATCTAATTCAGACCGAATACGAGCATTTGCTTTTTCTAAGTTTGTGACGATTCTATTATATAATTCATCAGGTATTTTATTCTTTATTACTTCTACAGGAACTTCAACAATCTTCAATTCACTAATCCCAGTACCAAGTGCATTGAGGAGATCAGCGATTTCATCTAAATTTGTATCGGTAAAATATGGATATCCAGTTAAAATACTATCTGGAAAACTGATATTTAATTTGTCTGCAAACCACTCGAATATGTTTCGCAAAATCTGTAGTTCAGGAAAGTCTGAAAACATCTTTCCCTTATTTTGGTTAATGATTGATAGGAAAAGAACCTCTTGGTCGTTAGCACTATCTTCCCCATAATTTTTTAATTTTGAAAGAGTGTTAGCCTTTTTGAAATAAGGTCCTACACTAAACACCTCTGAAACGGTATCTCGTCTAAATAATGTTCTTGTAGAAGATGGGCTTATATACTCATACAAATACTCATTGAGAATGCTGCCCGTTGTAAGTAAAATGGAAAAACCATATATAAAAATTTTTGACTCACAAAGAAACTCTATTTCAAATTCAGATGGAACAGCCTTTTTTTCGGAATCCAGTCGGAAAAACTTGTTTGAAAAACCACGCGGTAACCCATCAACTATCATTTGCTGAACAAACTGGAAAGCAGATACAAGGTTGGATTTACCGGAAGCGTTTGCTCCGAAGATAACTTTACATTTAGTAAGTTTATTTTTTCGGTCGTTAAAGACACGGTCAAGATTTTTCCGACCTTTTCCAGCTACCATCGAAAATGTTTCTTTTTCATCAAACGATAAAAAATTGGAAACCGAAAATTGAATTAACATAATAGTATCTCCTATTCGTTGCGTACTATAATAAGATACTTCTAAAAAACGATTTTGTCAATAAAATATTAGAATTATGTGTCGCACTTGACTTGTACAACCACAAAAAACGATTTTTTCGATAAATCATTGACTTTTGAAAGCAATGGTGGTAATGTATGCACAGAGAATAGCACTCGATGAGTTAGAGTGCTACTAAAAAATATTAGAAAGAGAGGTATTCCTGTGAAGAATATACCTGAACGTCAAAAAGACATCCTGTCCATTATCTCTAGCCTTGATATATCACCGACAATGTACAAGAATGCCGTTGAAAAGTATAAAGCGATTACAAAGTTTCTTAGTGACTGTGGTATTGAAGCTGATATGTACCCACAAGGGTCATTTGCTTTTGGAACTGTGGTTCGCCCGAATGCTAAAAACCCCTCAGCAAACTACGATTTAGATGTTGTCTGCCAAGTTTGCGGCAACCGAGCTGACTATGCGCCAAGTGAGCTTCGTAAGAAAATCGAAGATTCTCTCAGTTCAAGTGGTGTCTATGGTGGAAAACTGATAGTATATGAGGAATGTTTCACTGTTGAATACGCTGATATCAACGGTATTGGTTTCACAATCGATATCGTTCCTGCTACAGATGAAACTATCGAAAACAAAAACCGCCTCACGCAAAAAAGCCTGGAGCCCAACCTGATTGAAACTGCGATTGCTATTCCGAAGCACAATGGTAATCGTAATTATTCATGGTTAACAAACAATCCAAGAGGGTTCCGCGCGTGGTTCGACAAATATAACGAGCCTTATTTAGCAGCATCAAGAGAAACTTATCGAGAATGCCTCTTTGAAGCCAATCAGGCCATCTTCTCGTCTGTTGAAGAAATTCCACATGAATTGGATCGTTCTGCGCTTCAGCGGGTTATTCAGATTTTGAAGTACCACAGAGATGTGTACTATGCAAAATACAAGGATGGTGATGATCTCAAACCTATTTCTTCGATTATTAATGTTGTCACCACCCAAATCGCCTCACAGCACAGTCCAGACTGTTCTGTCTTTGAATTGTTAGAGTATGTGCTCAACGAACTCAACATCTACGCGCAGCAGGAAAAACTAACATTTAAGGAGTTTTCACAACTGTACAACAACCGTACTGTTTTCTCCAGACCAGATGGAAAATGGTACATAGCAAATCCAGCTAATCCTGAGGACAATTTGGCTAACAAGTGGAATCAAGATACGAGAATTCCGACATTTTTCTTCCGCTGGGTCAAAACCGTCAAGACCGACCTTATTGAATCTCTGCAGCAGGAAAGTGAACAGCAGTTTAGAGTAGCACTTGAAAACGGATTCGGGATCACGACGGTATCCTCTGTTCTGGGTAAAAAATATTGCGACATAACATCACCAAAGCCAATAGTTTTACAAGGCACAGCAAAGCCTTATCGAAGCCTATGATTTTTTCCAAAGAATCGGCGGTGCAGCAGGTTAACCACCTGCTACACCTATACGATGGACTTAGTATCGAATCGATACTTGGCTCGGAGATAGTTCTTTCTGGTCAGCTTTTGATTGATCGTGTCGCATTAGACTTCCGTCTTTATAAGAACTATCAAATTAGAATTGTGGTTCCCGTATTGTCCGATGTCCTGCCCTATGTGGTTGATAGTGGTAATCATATTGATGAAAGTTATCCTCACCGTTATGCTGATGGAAGGTTATGTCTTGAAACAGATGCTGCAATTCGTATTCACTTTCTTGGAGGATTTAACTTAGAAGATTGGATGCACAATTTTGTTGAACCCTATTATTTTTCGTATGAATATTTTCAGCGATACGGGACATTCCCCTTTGGGGAACGTGCACACGGTATAGAAGGGGTTCTTCAAACATATGGAGATTTTTTTGACGAGTCAGATTATGTAAAGATCTTTCGGATAATGGATTTCATTTTGTTTGGACATTATCGAGGGCACCTTCCATGTCCCTGCGGTTCTGGGGGAAAAATGCGATTATGCCATGGAGCGAGTATCAAACGATTTTTTGAGAATGAAAAATTGAAAAAGATCGTTCAAAATGACTACAAATTAATTAAGGGGGTGCTAGACACTTATTATGAACAGTTCAAAAATACAAGAGACTCAAAATGAGATATGCTTCTTGAAAATTCAATATGCAGCCCATGTTTCTTATAACACAGCTGAAAAATATAACTTTTTGGCTTGGTGCGCTTGTATTATTTCGGCTTTTTCCATATTTTTGCCAAGTGCTTTGCATGAGTCTATCCTCAACGGTATCCCGTTTTTATTTGATTTTGTAGCGGTTGTTTTTTACATAATAACCTGCAATAATGTGAAGTGGGGTGCACGTCTTAGAAAATACTTTGATGCAAAAGTAATAGGAATAAATCCAAATCAGTTTTCCAAGTCAGAGGAACAAAACATAATTGAAAAGGCTGAAATTCTTTTTTCTCAACATCACAGCGATGGATTGATTCAGGTTGGTAATACGGGGCGAGATAATCCACCTGGCGTAAAAGACTGGTATGAGTTCACAAAACCATTAGATGGTGTTGATGCTCAGTTTGAATGCCAGAGGCAAAATGTTTGGTGGAACAAAAAAATGACTCTGTGTAGAATTCCCATATCTATCATAATTGGAATATGTATCAGTATAGTTTTTTTGTTTGTTATGCAGGCAATAAATCGCAGCGTACTCAATACACTCCTTTGCTCAGGTGGTATAATCCTCAAAATATGCGAACGAGCGTGTGAGAATATAAAATACATGCGTGTTTCTAACCGAATAGATGGTTCAAAGGAAACTATCGAGGTCAAACCTGAACGGGAGCATATTGAACAGCTACAATTACTTATTGATGAGCGGCGTGTAATTAATGTTTTAGAGTCAAATTCCGTTCACAAGAAAATCGCAGCCAAATTATCTGCGCTTTACAGTAAATCTGCATAAAATAAAAAACGGGAGTACAGCCCACGGATCATCCGAAAAGCTGTACTCCCGTTTTCTGTTCTTCAAGGTGTGCAAAAAGAGGTCTTTTCTTTCCTGTAAGAGAAACTACCCTTGCGCATGAGAAATCATAAAGGGTATATCCTGAAAATCTGTTACAGAAAAATTATTGCCTCATTTTCAGCCCTTATCCTTACCATTTTTAGAGCGTTTGGAGATATAGCGCGGACAGATGACGATTTCAGACCGAAAACTCTGTTTGCAGGGGTGGACGCAACTCTGGCAGATAGGATTATACTGCCGTCTGCCATTGGTGCCCAGAAAGAAAGCCCATTCCAGACGCCATTTCTTACTGCGGCTCATAGACCGCCATGCTCCGGGGTATCTCGTCCGGAGCGTCCTTTTTCCGGGGGCTTGTGTTCGGCACATTCCCGTTTTGCTTCCGCCAGCCGCTCCTTAATGGAGAGCTTTCTTT
>JAHHTO010000144.1 GCA_020024595.1 Schaedlerella sp. | reverse complement strand
GTTGTATACTACGAATAAATCAAATAATCAAAAGACGAGAATCTGAATCCTTATTTCTCTGATTAAATGAAAAAAGGAAATTGAGAAAAAATAGAAGGATATCGTTTGCCCCGTGACACTTAAAGCTAAGCTCAGCCGTGAGAAATTTCTCACGGCTGAGCTTTTTATTGATTTGGCATGATTTGTATACGTCAATGCTAGGTCACCTTTATACGTTTCCAGATTTTATGCATGGTCTCCTCTACTGAGGTACGATACCATATAACCAGAATCGACATCTTGAAAGCGATGCATTTCTTATCGTATGGAGAATCCAAACACAAACTCTTTTTCCTGAAGTCTGTACTTTTCCATCAGTTTCGGACCGCATGAATTTGATCCCAAGCCAGAATCCTTGTAGTCAATCCGTACATTCATAAATCCATTGGCATTCAGTTCGTCAATATGCTGTGCCTTTGTAAGCTCTTGTGCAGTATACTTGCTCACACTCATTTCAAATGCATCCTGCGCCCAAAAATGCAGGCCATTCTGAATTTCCAACCGTTTGCACCCAGTATGATTACCGTGTTCCTGAGGCATAATATAAGGTACATACTCTTGCTGCAATGTACTTTCAAACCAGTTGGTTGTAACATGCGCATTCATATCACAATAATTCTCCATAGGACCCTTACCAAAGTAACGGAATTTGGAATCGGCACAATTCAGCTTGAAATCAAATCCAAATCTAGGAAGCCAGCAACAGTTTTCACGGACCTTTGTTTTGATTTCAACTTTTATCGCTCCATCTGCGAAAAACAGATAACGCAGTGTATAGTGCATAAATGGCACACGACCAACACCAGAAAGGCTTCCGGTAAAGGTTAATTCATTTCCCGTTTTTTTACCATCATACACATGGTTAAAAATTCGGTCGTAGTTTTCGCCCTCCCAGATATTCGGATGTCCCCAGAGATTTTTAATGTTCCTGTCATTATCTGCCGGCGCCCTCCAAACGGACATCTCTACCGGTGCCCCCAGCTGCTCCATACCATTCTTGACAATATGAACGGGAAGTGCTGTACGCTTTGATATCTCATAAGAGAATTCATTTCCTGCGACAAGATAACTCCTGCTCGTTTCTGTAATTACTGCACCCTCGCAAGTCAAATCCAGGTTTACCACTTTCACTAGAAGTGGATTTTCCCAGAGGGCTGCAATCTCATCATTTTTATCATAAGCACGGCAAACAACATATGCCCCAAAGTCGCAGGATTCAGGCATCTCGAAAGAAATATTTCTGCTGTGTTTAGGCTCCAAATCCAGCACAAATGATTCTGTTTTGATGGATTTTCCGTCTACAACAATTTGCATTTCTAACCGATACTGCTCTAGATTCGTGAAATCATACAAATTTGTGATTATAACTTCATTTTGATTCAATGCAAAGCCAATATATTGATATGTATATTTTACATTCATTGCACCTGCTTTGAGCTTGCGATCATACGTCACCAAACCATCTGAACAGAAATTCCCATCAGAAGTCAGCTCACCAAAATCTCCACCGTATTTTGGAATATCGTTCTCAACAAAAGTATGATCTGCCCATTCCCATATACAGCCACCGATCAATTTGGGGTATTTATAGATTACTTCCCAATAATCACCCACATCTCCCGGGCCATTTCCCATGGCATGACTGTATTCACACATAAAAAAGGGCAGTGTCATTGTTGCATCTTGCGCGTATTCCTCTAGTTCTTCATATCGCGGATACATTTTGGAATACAGATCGGCGTGATTATAATACTCTGGGACTCTATGTGCAGGATTGTATGATGTTGATGCTCTGGATGCGTCTTCGCAGTGAACCAGTCTGCGATGATCTGTTTTTCTCAACCATTGAATCATCTCGTAATGGTTATCGCAATGTCCACTTTCGTTACCTGTAGACCAAGAAAAAATACACGGAAAATTCTTGTCACGGTGATATGCCCGTTCCATACGCTCCATAAATGCGGGAAGCCATTGAACCTGATTTCCGATCCAATCCTGGTTATTCACGCAGTCATATCCCGTTCCACCTGCAAATCTGTTCGCAAAGCCATGGGTTTCCAGATCCGTTTCCAGCATTACATAAAAGCCAAGTCGGTTGCAGTACTCCAAGAATTTGGGTGTAGGGGGATAGTGGGAAGTCCTGATACAGTTGATATTCAGCTGTTTCATCAGCTTCAAATCCCGCAATAATTCCTCGTCTGTCATGGTGTAGCCATTTGTAGGATGTGTATCATGATGATTAACGCCCTTTAATTTCACTTCTACACCGTTGACCGTAAAGGCACCACGCTGATTGATCCCATATTCTACAAATCCTACACTCTGCCGGATCACCTCTGCGTGACTAGAGAAAACCAGCTCATACAGGTATGGTTGCTCCGCATTCCACTTAATCGGATTGTCAACCTCAAATCGTGTCTCTCCCACTGCATCACAATCAGAAATAAGGTTTTTTTCCTGATCATAAAGCGCAATATGTGCACTTCCCTCAAAGTGAACCTGTATGGTGTTTCCAGTTGATTGAATGTCGATATCTGCAATGTGTCCTTTCGGTCTAGAGAGGATATAGACATCTCTGAAAATACCATTGTAACGAAAACAATCCTGATCTTCCAAATAGCTCCCGGAACACCACTTTCGAACCTTGGCTGTTACATGATTAACGCCTTCCGTGACCAACTCAGAAATATCAAATTCTGCCTGCAGGTGACTTCCTTGAGAATAGCCTGCAAATACATCATTGATGTACAACTCCAAGCAGGAACTGACACCTTCGAATATTATGTAGTGTTTTTGCGTGACATCATCAATCACAAAACTGCGGGCATATACGCCCATCGGATTATCCATCGGTACAAAAGGGGGATCTACCGGATACGGATATACGACATTGGTATAGTATGGTAATTCATATCCTCTGCACTGCCAGCAGGAGGGAACGTCAATCGTACCTGTCTTGATTGGCTGCTCATCGTCATCACATCTGTAGTAATCAAACTGCCACTGCCCATTCAGACTCATATATTCTGATATACCCTCTGGTATATAATAGGCCCGCTGTTTTAATCGATTCTTTTGTAAATGCTCCAAATTTTCATACATTCTCATATCAGTTTCCTCTTTCTTTTAACACAATGTGCACAATGCGCTGATCAAATTAAAAAATAATTGTTTCGCATCAAATTGGGTCACCCGCCAAGTGCCTTATCTGATACACATCAACAGAAGATTTCTGCATCATTGTATCTGTAAGCCCCACCATTTGTTTTTATGATGCACTTTCTGCAAGCAAATGGTGGGGCCAAATTTTAATTTTAGAGTTTCATCTAACCAGATGGATCATTTTTTCTGGTGTTTCAAATATCATCGACAAACATCAGGAAATTCAGATTACGGGGCAGCTTCAGGGTTCTGACTATCATGTCAGGGGTAAATTCTACACGTTTTGCTTTCGCTGCTTTTCTTGCCTGATGTTCATACCACACATCAGAAAGACCGACTGCACCTTCGCGAATAGCAGCATACACCTTCGTATATGCTTCTTCCAAGAACGCATCTTTGCCCAACTTGACCGCGGCCTCTGCTGCCAGGAGTTCCTCAGCCTCGGTCTTTTTGTTATCCGGAATTTCTGCATAAAGCTCCCATGCCTTTTCGTAGTTTTTGACGGAAAGCAGGGACTGCAGTGCTCCCTCTGCAAAGCTCTGATCCAGTGTATCCTTTTCCCAATCATACGCCATCATGAAGAACTCAGATGCCTTTTCGTGCTTCTTGTCCCGCTTATGCAGCAATCCCATTGCGTGTGCTGCCCATGGATTCTTTTTCGCAATCAAATCTTCAAAAATCTTCTCCGCTTCTTTGCATCTGCCGTTCTCCGCCAAAGATACTGCATATTGGAATGCTGTCTCGTCATTTCCATTTTGAGCTGCATTGGCCAAATATGGAAGCCATTTCTCATCCGTGACATAGGGATGTGGAATCTGGGTTTCAGGCAGAGCACTTCCGTCCAAGAGGTCAAGCCATTCTTTATATTCACCATTTTCAGGTCTTGGGAAGTGCAAATGGCACGCAACAGGCATTTCGCCAGCCTTTTCACGTCTTGCCATTTCCAATCCACCGTACCAACTGCCTGTATGAAGAATTTCCTGAGCCTTCAAGGTACTCTTAAGGGTATACTCCATATTTGCTTGCTGTACCTTTGCCGCCGGCAGCAGTTCTTCTACTCTGGATGCAACACTGGGAAGCGCCTCGTTCCATTCCAGATTCTGACCGCTTTCATCTGTTGAATATGCTCCAAACATCTGGGTAAACATAATGGTTCCATTTGCTGGAAGTACGTCAGTATGTGTCTGTGTCGGTGCAAGTCCCGCCTGGATCTCAATGTAGTCTCCGCAGCCTTCCCTGGAAAGATAATCGCACCAGTGATGTCCACCGGTGTTGCTTCCCCAGCAGAACATTTTCCTTGTACGCAACGGCTGTGTGGACCGCTCCATAAAGCCTTTGCAATTCTTTTCAATGCTTACTTCCCAGGGGGATACATCAGTCTTCTTGTTCTGGAAAAAGTACTCCAGTGAATGAGGAATTCTCCAAGGGTAACTGAGATCCACTCCCGGAATATTGGGCTGTTCCGGCATAGAACAATGTCCGAAGCCCGGAATATGTCCTGCTTCCTCTGGGGTTAGCTGGAAAATAATCTCGGGCGTTCCCGAAAATACACGGGTGTTTTCCGTAAGCGGAACAGCTACATTGGTCCACCAATACACAGGCGCATCTGTATCCCTTGCATTTTGGATCCTTACATGCATGGATAGCTGCTTTTCCCCATCAGGAAGATGGAAGTCCATCTGCATGATCTGTGCATGGGTTGCCTCATATTCGTACATTCTCAGGAATTCTTCTCCATCCGGGGCAACTACTTTGGCACAGAAAACATCTGTGGAAGTAAACGCATGATGTCCCATATGACCTAAATTCCATTCGATACCTCCCGACATCCATGCGTTACGGTTGGCAAGGTTGGCAAAGCGGAATACAGGATTGACAAAAAGCAATTCCCTTTCTTCGTCTTTGGAATATAAGCTCCACAGCTTGCCACCATATCCCGGGAGAAAGACCGCTTTTAGATAATCGTTTTCCATAACGATCGTTTCCAAAGTAATGTCGTCCTCTGCGCGATCATACCGATCCTGCATTCTATAGGGCAATGTTTTTTCATTGCAAGCAACGCCGTATCCAATATGCTCCTCTGGACGAAGCGTTCCATCTTCTGTGCAATGCATATTCGCCATTTTGGAACGGAATCTGGGCTGTGGATTTTCTCCCTTTAATGTACTGCCCTTAATCTCCAGTGTTCCCTTATATAGTTTCATACTGTCCTCCTAATTTTTACCTTATGATCGTCGATGCAGACAGACCCATAATAAAATGCGGCTTCACACTTTAGGAAAGAAGCTTCAACAGCTTTTCATAAACATGCTCAAGCTTATCAGGGGTGTTGTCGTAATCATCAAATGCATGGAATACTTGTCCAATCAATGCATCGTGAGCTTCAGGAGCTCTGTCCCTCAGCGTGCAAAGCAGGGCAGCTTCTTCAGCGCCTCTGCGCTCAGCTTCCAGGCGCATGCTCAGCCACGGACCATCCTCACCAGGATATACAATAAACGCATCACCGCAGGGGAAGTCTGTTCCAAGGGAAGGAAAATCTGATCAGAAACTATAACAAAGTGTGGCAATGGGGGATCTGTGGCATATGTGTGAATACATTATACTGGAGGATTTTAGAATAGACAAGTACATTTATGACGTGAGCAATGGTCTGTGGTAAGAATTGAAGGGAAACTATTATTTTCTTTGCCTTACCCTGCCGGAAAGCGATGATATGCCTATCGGTATTCGGGGTCAGAGGCACTGACGCTATCGGAAGGAGCATAAGAAGACGGTTCATTCTGGATCAAAAAACTGGATCTGCTTTTCCCTGCTCCGGTAGATCCCAGACAGATCCTGATCGTGCAGCAGTTTTTCCATGAATCGTTCCAGCTGAACCGCATCCGCCAT
>JAHHTO010000143.1 GCA_020024595.1 Schaedlerella sp. | reverse complement strand
AAATATTTTGATATTTTTAAGAAAACGTTATCTGGTACCATTGGAAGAAATCTATTAAATATGGAATTCCCGCTGGAACAGGAGATGCCGGGCGGAACACAGGAATTTTTGATGAAGCTTAGAAACAGCAAGCTGGAAGACGATATGTTGCTGGAAGAGTTTTATGACAAGGTAATCGAGAATTACATATATGATGAAAATTATTATATCATATTGATTCATGCGATGTATGATATTCCGGGGAAGGCTTCGGATGATTTGGAGATGTATGATGCATCCGATAATGTGTATGAATATTTATTATGCAGCATTTGCCCGGTGGCATTATCCAAGGCAGGACTCTGTTACAATGCAGAGGACAATCGGATGGAAGACAGAGTGCGAGACTGGATTGTAGACATGCCGAATAAGGGGTTTTTATTTCCTGCATTTACAGATCGGAACATGGACATTCATGGTGTACTATATTATACGAAGAAGTCAGAAGATTTACAGCCGGAGATGATAGATCAGCTTTTGGGTGCGAAGATGCCGATGTCTGCGGATACACAGAAAGAAGCATTTCAAATGATCATCGAGGATACACTTGGTGAAGACGGAGATTATGAAACGGTGCGAAATATTCATGAAACATTGAATGATTTGATTGAAGAGCATAAGGAAGAGCCGGAGCCACTGGTACTTGATAAGACGGACGTGAAGAAGATTTTTGAAAGCAGCGGTGTATCAGCAGAGAAGATGGAAGCTTTTGAGCAGACTTATGAGGCTGTGGCAGGAGAGAAAGCATCTTTGATGGCAGCGAACATTGCGGAAACACGAAAGTTTAATATCGAAACACCGGATATTGTGATTAAAGTGAATCCAGACAGGGCAGATTTGATTGAGACACGAGAGATTGATGGTCGTCAGTGCATTATTATAGCAGTAGATGACCATATTGAGGTAAATGGAATCAATGTTCGAACATTAAAGAAACCGGGAAGCATCGAGGTTGTAGATCGGGAAAAAGAGGTGGATGAACAAAATTGAGTTTTGCCATATTGCTAAAGATTGTGGGAATAACGTAGTTAATCACGCATGAAATGAAACATGACTCATATAGTTTAGATGATGACAAATTATTGTGAGTAGTGTGTATGTTGGTTCAATATATTAAGAGAGTTCAGGAAGTGTTGTGGGGGCTTCCAATGTTGCTTGCGCTTTTCGGAACCCACTTGTATTTTACAATTCGCCTACGGTTTATTCAGAAGAAGATCCCGCAGGGGATTTATATGAGCTTTTCAAAAAAAGGACAGGGTGAGGGGAATATCTCACCCTTTTCTGCACTTGCAACGGCATTGGCAGCAACTATAGGAACTGGAAATATCATCGGAATTTCTACGGCAATTGCAATTGGGGGACCAGGAGCTATTTTCTGGTGCTGGATAACAGGTGTATTAGGGATTGCAACTTGCTATGCAGAATGTTATTTATCTGTGAAATTCCGCAAACGAAATGCAGATGGTACATACGCAGGAGGTCCGATGTATGTGATGGAGCATGTTCTTCATCAGAAAAGTGCAGCAGTTATATTTTCACTGGCTGTTGTGCTAGTTTCTTTTGGAATGGGGAGCAGCGTACAGTCACATTCAATTGCAGCAGCGGTGACAGAACATCTTGAAATCTCTCATGAGATTATTGGAGTGTGTCTTGCGGTAGTGACGGGGATTGTGATTCTGGGGGGAGCAGGGAAGATTACGAAAGTTTGTACCTGCCTCGTACCGTTTATGAGTGTATTTTTCCTGGGAGGGTGCTTGTTTCTGATCTGGATGAACAGGGATGTATTTTGTGAGACACTGTTCTTGATTGTGAAATCTGCATTTTCTTCCGAATCTGTTGTAGGGGGGATTGCCGGTACAGCAGTAATGACAGGGATGCGGATCGGTATTTCCAGAGGACTTTTTACGAGTGAAGCTGGGCTGGGCTCAATCCCAATTTCAGCAGCAACAGCACGCACAGAATCTCCGGATAGACAGAGTATTGTATCTATGACAGGCGTGTTCTGGGATACGGTGGTGATGTGTGCAGTTACAGGAATTGCGATTGTAGGATGCATGATCAAGCATCCAGAAATATATCTGAAGGCAGCGGAAGATCGGCTTTGCTTTCTGGCATTTTCCAATCTTCCGTTTAGAGGCAGCGAAATACTTTCGATTTCTTTGATTTTGTTCGCTTTTGCAACCATAATCGGTTGGAGCTATTATGGGGAATGTGCAGTACAGTATTTGGGAAAAGGCAAGGGGCTGCAGCTATATAGGAGCATGTATATTTGTTGTGTATTCTTTGGAACTGTCCTTCCGTTGGAGGCGGTGTGGGGAATATCAGATTTATTTAATTCTCTGATGACACTGCCTAACCTATTCTGCATCTGGATGTTGCGAAAATATGTGTGCGGGAAAGAATCTTAATAGATTACAACCGTTGTTCCGGCAGGAATATTGTCATAAATCCATTTTGAGTTGTTCATATTAAGACGGACACAGCCGTGTGACAGCTGCATTCCTAACCGATCATCCTGAATACTTCCATCTTCGTTGTATGTGGTACTGTGAAAAAGATAATCTCCATCAAACTGTGTGTAATAATATTGCCAGGAACCATAGGAATAGAAACCATACCCTTTTGCCTGAACAGTAAATACACCTTTTATGGTTGGGGAAGAAGGCGCTCCTGGTGAACACAGCCAGTAATACATATAATCCCATGAATTGCCATTTCTGAAAAAGACCCCGGTTTTGCAGGTGGTCGTATTTACTACAAGAAGGTAATTTGTGGAACTGGAATAATTTTGTGCAGTTTGGAGCAGCTCAATAGCCTGACTTCCGTCAATCTGTTGTGAAGTTTCGCCAGCATACAGACGTATACCGTTATTCATAGTCACAAAAATAGCTACTTTGTATGTACCGAAGTGAAAACTGTGATTTGCAACATTTACAGAGAAACCATAAGATCCATCTGGCTGGTATTCTGCCTGATAGTATCCGATATCATCCTGATTTTCATTGCACCAGACTGCGGCAACAATTTTCTGGACACCATGGGTTGCAGTGATATCTGTGAGTTTGACCCAGAAAGTACCATCCTGAAATTCACCAGGTGTAATCGTGATATTTTCACAGGAAGTGCTCATTTCTACGTTTGGAAGTTCCTTCGGAAGCAAGGAATCACAGAAACGTTGAACCATAGCTGCACATACGGCGCGGGAAGATCCGCCTTGGGGATTTAAAATTCCTTGATCACCGGTAATGATTCCGGCACCGACTGCCCATGCCATGGCTTCTTTTGCAAAATCACTAACAGAGGATGCATCTGGATATTCTATTAAATCAGCTGTTACTTTAGTATCCAGATTTCTATATCCGGCGTAGCGATAGAGCATAGTTACAAGTTGTTCACGTGTGATGGGATCGTTAGGACCGAAAAATCTATTTTCATAACCAGTTATAACATTTACATTTTCCTGTGCAGCCCAAAGTACAGGTGTGGTGTAAAAAGCGTTGTCAGGAACATCTGGGAACAGAGTGGCATATGGGACAGGCTGTGAGCCTGACAGTCGATGTAAGATGGTTGCAAATTGTGCTCTGCAAATGGTCTCGCTTGGGGCAAATGTGTTATTTCCAACTCCGGCCATAATTCCTTTGTTCAGTACGTATTCGACATAGGGGGTGAACCATGCATCTGCCGCAACATCGTCAAAGTTGGTTCCGGGAATTGCGGTTGTGGTAATTTCATCGTTTGGGATTTTGGAACTTACTTTGACAGCGGAAACATTGCTTGTCAAGGATGATGCCGCAATGATAACCGTGAATGCGATTGCGATTACTCGATATATGCATTTTTTCATAGTTCTGTTCCTCCTTTGGTAAAATTGATTTTTGCTAAGTTATCTATTTTCAGAATCTACCACAATTTTTTTAAGTAGAAAGAGCCATGCTATGACATATACACATCATATCATACGAAAGGTTCCTATGCACTATATTTGTTCCAATTTACCTATGACATATTGTAAAATCAAAGCTTTGCAACTATAATAAAGTAGAGAGATTATGCTGCAATGTGAAATAAAAAGAGAGGAATTGTATCATGGAACTGACACATTTTGATGAAAATGGAAAAGCTGTGATGGTGGATGTGACGGAAAAGGCAGATACTGTGCGGGAGGCTACAGCAACAGGGAAGATCCTTGTCAGCAAACAGGTATATGATGCGATTGTGGCAGGTACAATCGGAAAGGGGGATGTACTGGGAGTAGCAACAACAGCTGGGATTATGGGTGCAAAACGAACTTCGGAGCTGATTCCGATGTGCCATATTCTGCCGATTACAAAGTGTCGCGTGGATTTTGAAATGGTACCGGAGGAATGTGCGATATATTGTTATTGTACAGTGAAGGTGACAGGAAAGACTGGAGTGGAGATGGAGGCGTTGACAGGAGTCAGCGTAGCTCTTTTGACAATATATGATATGTGCAAGGCGTTAGACAAAAGAATGGAAATAGGTGAAATATATCTTTGTCGGAAGACAGGGGGAAAGAGCGGTGAAGTGCGCAATGAACGCCTGGACAGAAAGGAATATAAAAAGAAAGGAAAAAATGACTATGAAATGGAATAAGTTTCGACTTGAGACAACAACAGAAGCAGAAGATATTGTCAGCAGTATGTTGATGGATCTAGGGATTGAAGGTGTTCAGATTGAGGATAAAGTTCCTCTTACAGCGGCAGACAAGGAGCAGATGTTTGTAGATATTCTGCCGGAGATAGAGGAAGATGATGGAGTTGCATATTTAAGTTTTTATTTGGACGAGGAGATGGACAAGGCTGAGCTGGATCAGATACTTGCAAATATCAGACAAGAATTGGAAGAGATGTCTGCTTATGTCAATGTAGGTACAGGCACGATTGAAGAATCACAGACAGAGGATATAGACTGGGTGAATAATTGGAAAAAATATTTTCACCAGTTTTATGTAGATGATATTCTGATCATTCCATCGTGGGAGGATGTGAAACCGGAAGACAGTGACAAGGTGGTCATTCATATTGATCCGGGAACTGCTTTTGGAACCGGAATGCATGAAACGACACAGCTTTGTATCCGTCAGATTCGGAAGTATGTGACACCAGATACAAGGATTTTGGATGTAGGATGCGGGAGTGGCATCTTGGGAATGCTGGCATTGAAATTTGGGGCGGCATATTCGGTTGGAACTGATTTGGATCCATGCGCTATCGAAGCAACTCATGAAAATATGGAAGTAAACGGAATCCGAAAAGATCAGTATGAAATTATGATAGGAAACATTATTGATGATAAAGAAGTACAGGACAAGGCAGGTTATGAAGTATATGATATTGTTGCTGCAAATATTCTGGCTCCTGTACTTGTAGAACTGACACCGGTGATCGTAAATCAGATGAAACCTGGAGCTGTTTATATTACAAGCGGAATCATTGATGATAAAGAAGAGATGGTTGTCGAAGCAGTGAAGAAAGCCGGACTGGAAGTGTTGGAAGTAACCTATCAGGGAGAATGGGTATCTGTAACAGCACGTAAGAATGGATGATCAGGAAAGGAAGAAAGAAGCAATGCATCATTTTTTTGCAGAACCGTCTAATATACAGGATGGAATTGTAACGATTACCGGGGCGGATGTTAACCATATGAAAAATGTTCTTCGGATGAAACCGGGGGAAAAAGCAGAAATCAGCAACGGGGACGGGCTGCGGTATATGTGTGTGTTGGAAGCATTCGGAGAGGAAACTGTACACTTACGTATTGAAGATGTGGAAGCAGACGCAGCTGAACTTCCGGTTAAAATTTATTTGTTCCAAGGGCTTCCTAAGGGAGATAAAATGGAACTGATTGTCCAGAAAGCAGTGGAACTTGGTGCTTTTGAAGTGATTCCGGTTCTTACGAAGCGGGCGGTGGTGAAACTGGATGAAAAAAAGGCGTCAAAGAAGGTACAGCGTTGGAATGCGATTGCAAAGGGCGGAGCGAAACAGTCTGGAAGATCAATTGTGCCGAAAGTGCATGAAGTTCTGACATTCCCGGAAGCGTTGGCTTATGC
>JAHHTO010000142.1 GCA_020024595.1 Schaedlerella sp. | reverse complement strand
GCCCGGGAAGATAGGTAATGCCAACACAAAGAAGAACAATCTTTTGATTGTTCTTCTTTTTTGTACAGAAAAGCACTGGCTAGGCCAGTGTTTCCGGAAAGCCTATGCGATGATTAAAAAACCGTGTTACAATCAACGTGTGATCTCTAAACTGCAACGATAGAAGTAACAGGGAGGTATGTTCATCATGGGAATGAATAACATTAACAGTTTATCACGTACAAAATGGATTGTGAATACCATATCTTATTTGCAATACTCATCAGAATCACACGCAGGCAAGGCAGAGGTGATACTTCCTGCTTTGTCTGCGTTTTTATGTAACCGACTGCCCGAAAGAAGTCATCATAGTCTTCTTTCGGGCAGCCTCTTCATAAAGATATGGCAGAAATGTTTACCGTTTTCGTCTGTAATACAAATTGGTTCCACAATGGACTGAATCAAGGTCTTCAGTACTTTTTGCTGAGCAGTTTCTGCGTATTTTTTAAAGGGAAGCAGTCGTTCCTTGGTTTTCTCAATATTGCGGACGGCATACAGGCGGTTTTGGCGGCCTCCCTCCAAATTCCAAGGCAATTTCTCTATTTTGGACAACTCCATTGTTAAATCTTGTATTTCTTTCTCAATAAAGCGTCGCGTATTTTCGTCTGCTTCACGCATATTTTTAACCTGTGTCTTGATGTTTTCGGAAAGCTTATCTTTTATCTTTCGCAGTTCGGCAAGTTCTTGTTTATTTCGGTAGAAAGTAAATCTGTCCGCTGTTTTTTGACTGAGCATGGCTCCAAAATACTGGCTGTCCTCATCCGAGAGGCGTGTAAATTCATTGACTATAAATTTGTCCCAAAGTACCCCGTCTACGGGACGGAAGCTATATTCTCCTTCACAATAGTCTGGGCAGATACATTTGAAGCGCGGCTTGCTGTGTATTCAGCGGTCAGATTCTGAAACGATACGCAGCATTTTCCTGCAGTTTAGACAGTAGATAAGTCTCGAAAGCAGTGCATTGGTTTTACTGTGGGGGGTATATCTTTCTGCAATGTCAGAGAGTGAATTCTGTGTACCAATCCATTGTTGACCTGGGATTGAGCCTTTGCGTTTTCCCACGGAGATGATCCGTTTTGATATTTGGTTTTTGATATCTCATGCGCAAAGTTTGGGGAGATAAATGTGCTGCCTGCATCCTTGAATTTCTCCTGATCGGTCTTATTGTAGACCGACAAGCCGTGCATCTCGTCAAAGGCAGCTTTGATTTCAAAAGGTCCTCCGCCGTTTTCGTGAAAATAATTGTAGAACTCTACACTTGCGGTACAGTAGACGGGAATTTTTAGTAACAGTCGTGTGGTCGAGGTATTAAAACAGCTGCACGCCTTTGTTTGGTATCCGAACTCGTTCATTTTACCCGCTGTTTTTTATAATGAAACGGGTTTCTGTAAACACGGCATAGAGTTTTTCACCATTGCTTTTTCTTCAGGGATGCTTTCTAAGTATCTGTAATTGGATATATTTTTCCTTTGCTGGTTTTTACTCTTTTTATCGTAAAGCCGGCGGGCGTGTTGTCGCCCAGCCAGCGTCCGTCTATGGTAAGCTCCATCATATTGTCAGTGATACGTTCGGTGAGAGTGACTCGTCAAAATTCCGCAACAACAGCGAATATCTGGATAAATATTTTGGTTACGGCGGAGGCAGTATTGATGTTGTTGGAACAAATCAGCAGGTCTACATTATACTTTTCGAGGAAATCCAAAAGGCGAAGAAGATCTGGTGTTTCTCTTCCGATGCGGTCTAATTTCTAGCAGACTACGGAACGGATTTTCCCCATTTCTATGTCGTGGAGCATTCTCTGAAAGTCCGGCCTGTCAGAATAGTAGCCGGAAAGACCTTTGTCTTCGTAGCTGAGAAAATTGTAATTTTCATCAAGGGACAGCTCACGCTTAGCATATTCGGCACACTGTTTGAATTGTACACCGATACTGCCACCTTTGTTAGTGATGCGGTATTTTCGGGCATTGATTGCGATACATAGGTTATCTACATCGGTTTGTACATCTTTTTATTCATAAAACTTTCCTCCGTTTGTGCATCTATTATACGGTGATGCCTGTAATGTTTTCCCATTGTGTGATGTTTGGCAGTCATACAGCAAAGGAACTGAGAAAAGGTATCGCACAATTTATGGCCAACTTGTCCGCAAGTTAAATCTGTTCGCTGTCCCTGCGCAGAAAGCGAATCTAGCCTCATCTTGTAAGCAAAGGCTCTCTCGCTAGGTAGGATATTCTCCTGCTGCAGGTTACTATCCACCCCGAGCACTGACTGCTTCGCTCCGGTCAAGCTCCTGAACAAAGGCAGGGATTGTTTTCAGCTCCAGGTATTCACAGGCAAATTTCCTGTGGTGTCCTCCGATGATTTCAAATTTTCCGTGGCCATTTTCTCTTGCGATGATTGGTGTGATGACGCCGCTTTCTGCAAAATTCTCAATGAGCTGCTCCATTTCTGTGTCCATCTTCACCTTGAAAGGGTTATCCGGTGCAGCAGCCAGACCCCCAATGGCTATATTTTTGATTTCATTCATTATCTGCCTGAAATCTGCGCCAGCTGGCTGATGTTGTTTTCGATTGCGGACAGCTCCTGCATAGCATCATAAAATTTGGGGTCAGGCTGTTCTCATGGAACAAACCCGCTGATTAAAATTCGGATGTCTGCTGTTTCGGCCAGATCACACAGCTTCGCTTTTCTTTTCAGGTCTGTGGCATCCTCAGGTGACAGCCATAATTGTTTTTTGATTCGCTTCTTCATTTTCATCATTTCTATCAGAGATAGATATATAAAAGAGATAGATATTTATTTCGGGAGATAGATTTACTCTATACTGTCTTACTTGCTTCTGTTTTTCAGAAGTCAAAGAAATTTCTTCCCCCCTTTTGCTGCCGTTATTTTTGGCGTAGTAAACCGCACGCTTTGATAGGTACCTTGGACATTCCAGTACCTCGGCTCGAAAACACTGCTTGCAGTCGCATACGCAGCTGCGGCACAGGCAGTTGTAGGGACGGCGTCCCGTCTTTGGGCGCAGGAAGAATGTCCATTCTTCTCACAAGCGCTATAATAATCTTGGCATGGTGAAAACCTCCTTTTGAAATTTCATATCCAAAACAGATATGTAAAACAGTTTCTTGTTTTCTACAAACGAAGCTCAGCTTTTTGCAAAATAAAAAGCTTTTCCCCAATAAGTCAGGAAAAGGCCTTTTACCGTACGAAGCAATCAGAGCAACAAAAAACGCCGTCGAAACAGAAAGCCTATGGACATAGTAATTCCATAAACTTTTCGGCTTTGTACGGCGCTTGGTAATTTTTCCAGTCCTCTTTACAAGAAACATGCTCCACTTGCTCGACTAGAAATCGTAATCATATTTAGTTTTTCATGTCAACGGTGTTCTAATAAGAACATCTGTCCGATATATTTGTATCATAATCACTTACTCTCCAAAAGTTAACCCCTTATGCAGCACTAATCATTGCAGGAAAAAAGCTCTTTACTTGGATTTTTGATTAGCCATTTCATCTTATCAGCAGATGCCGGAAAATTCCGACACCTGCTGATTTTTTTATACGCTTTCCTGCGGAGGCCTTAGGAGTCCTCTCCTAACGATGTACTCTTTTACGACTCTTGGGAGTATAAACAGTATGCTCGCTAAGATGATACAGACGATTTCTCCTTAAAACCTGTAATAATGCAAAAGGCAAAGCAATCTTCGGTACATACACCGAAGGTTTTGGTAGAAAATAAGTACCGTGAGGTCTCAATAACCTTAGTTCAAAAGCTCTGATTACAGTCGTTTTTGCAGTCACAGTACAACTCGTTATAAGTACGGCATCCTGTTTTAAATTGTAGGAAGAACACTCGTTTTTCCTGCAACCGTTTGAGTAATTCCTGTATTATGAAAGATTTTTTTACGAAAGACTTAATTGAAAATAACAACTTTTTTTGCTATACTTACAGCAACCATAGTAAGCGAAAATAAAGAGTATATTGCAAATTAATTCATAATCAATAATGTATTTTATTGTCCCTACATCGAAAGGAGATTCCAAAATGAAGTTTCCCAAAAGATTGTGCTCATTGTCCATTGCATTGCTTGTAATTCTAAGTTCTTGCATCCTAACGGGATGTCGAAAAGCCCCCGAAGCACCGGTCCACACGGACCCGGTACTAAATGAGCGGCAAAAGGATATTTTGGAAAGCAAGAATTTGCCCACTGACTACGACCAATTAAGCGTGTCACAACAAAATGCCATTCTTGCAATTGAAGCACTTCTTCAGTATGCAGAAAACAAGTATCCAGACGAAACCTTTACTTTTACTGGGGAATATACTCCCAATCCTGAGTGGAAGCCATTGGGCGGTACGCTGACTGCTGAATGTTCTGTAGGCATCGTATCTATCAGCCGCTCCTATGGCGATCACGGATGGGAATACTCTGATGACTATACTGGTGCCGGTATTGTAGAAGAATACGAACAGTTCGTAGGTCAGCATCTGGAGACTCTACTGCCGAATATCCCGTTCGTTCTTACGGCTGTAGATACTGATAACACTGAAGAGGGCAGCGGAAATCCGGTGTCTTGTACAGATGCGTATATGGTTGTATGCCTTTGTACTACCATGAGTAAAGAAGAACTCAGCCCTATCATTGAAAAATATGGTAATTGGATGGCTGAACAATCTGACGGTCATGCTACCTACACTGAGTTCTATATTGCAAATGAAGAGAATACACTCTACGCAATCTCTCCGGAATCTATGGATGTGCTCCTCGAGCAAGATGGACTTTGGAGAGCCAGAATTACATGTTCTGTATCCACAAGCGGCAATGTAAAAATAAACTAGTTGAAAGGTAAGTCTCTTATGAAGAAAGCGATAAAAATAGCAGCAGTTAGTCTTGTACTGCTGGGCGTTATATTCTTTGCGCTACATTATTCGAATTCGACATCCGCTAAATCTACATTCTCTGAGTATTTGGAAGGAAGATATGGAGAGCCCTTTACCATCGTGCGTGTATTCAAGGAATGGCATAGTGATCGTGGAATGTGCTATCGAGTAACAGCTAAAAGCGACCGATTTGACGATCCCTTTGTTATGTTTGCATATCCGTATCCCGATGAAAACTGCGATCATATCTTAGAAGTAAATGGGAAAAATTACGAAATGGAAGACTATTATCCCGAAGTAATTTTCCAAAACCAGTATCTGGACAAGCTGCGCCCACTCACAGATGAAATGCCGTTGATGAAATGCCGGATTATAAATGAAGGCTCCGCAATTACACTAGACGAGGCAGCGGCTGGAATGAACACCTATCTGCGAGATCCTAAGCGGTGGTCATGGGTAACCGTATATCTTCTCACAGATAATGAGGAATCTGTTACCCCTGAATTTACTCAAGCAATCCAAAGCCAGATAGAATCCTACCATTGCTTTTCTTATGACCTGTATATCGGTATTTTGAAACCCGGCGAAACCGTATCCGAAGAAGAATACTACAAAAACTATGACACATCTTATGGCCTGTTTTCGGATTATATGCAAAACAGTAATGCATTTAAGGATATTATCCATCTGTCCGGAGGGAGAGATGACAGTAACCCCGCAGGCAATCATGAAGACAGCATCGAAAGTCATCTGGCGATCATAAATGACTACTTTGATGAAAATGGTTATTGGAAGAACATCCATGCATTAGATTATGTGGATTTATCAAAATATGAAAATATGGAGCTTCCTTCCGAAGAAGCTGCTGTAACACAAGAAGAATTAGATCGGTTGATCAAGATGTTAATCCGCCCCTATTGTACTGCGAATGGTCAGGACGAGGACGATATACAATATCCTGAACTTACCGATGCTTTTGTTCAGGAACACTTCAATGCCAAATATGGCTGGAACAACGTAGAAGATGTAGAAAACGCATACCGGAAAATTATAAGAGACAATGCGAGATATTCCTACATAACAGATTGGCTCTCTAAGGAAGTACCAGTGCTCGAAATTCCAGAAATTCTGTTGGATGCTTGCTCCTATATCGAAGTACAAAAAGACCTCATTTATGCCCAAGCATATAATGTATCTTTTGAAGAATATGTGTCCGTGTTAGGATGTGACACGCTGGAGAAGTATCTGCAGCACCTT
>JAHHTO010000141.1 GCA_020024595.1 Schaedlerella sp. | reverse complement strand
GATTTAAGGAGGGATTTAATATGACTGCAATGCCACAAATTTCTGAAGCTGAATTTGAAGTCATGAAAGTTGTATGGAAACACTCACCGATCAGCACCAATGAAATAACAGAAAGGCTAACCCAAACTACTGTTTGGAGCCCCAAAACTATTCAAACTTTAATTAAGCGCCTTGTGACAAAAGGGGCATTATCCTATGAAAAACAAAGCCGGGTATTTGTTTATACCCCCTTAGTGCAGGAAAGTGAATATATCGATCAAGAAAGCAATTCTTTTCTGAAACGTTTTTATGACGGTAACATTACTGCCATGCTGTCAGCCTATATAGAAAATGACCGGCTTTCAGAAGATGATATAGACTCTTTACGCGCCCTTCTTTCTAAGAAATCCAAAAAAGGAGGCAAGTGATATGGTTGGCTTTATGATACGCTTTCTATTTTGCAACATTTTTATCAGCGGAATTGTACTCATCCTTTTAATTACAAAACGGATATTTCAAAACAATCTGACAAGTCGGATGCAGTACAATATATGGTTTTTGTTTCTCGGGCTATTAGCGGTTCCCTTTCTTCCAATCCGTCCGCACAGATTGCCATCGCTTTTTTCATGGTTTCAAGCGCTTAGGACTCCTTCTACATTCAATTTAGGAGCTAACACAAAAGAACCTGTCACTCTTACTCCTTCCGCTGCAGATAACTGGATGAATGATTTCACGTTATCCGTCAGCCGGGAAGTACCTTCTGCTGCAGGAATTATCCTGTTCGGAATATGGATGATCGGTATGTTGGCAATGATTATTTTAGTAGCAAGATCACTGTCCCGCCTAAATGCTTTGAAAAAATCTGCACTTCCTTTACAAAATAAAAAAATTCAAGGGCTGTTTCAGAACTGTTTGGATGAAATGGATATTACCAGAGCAATCCCTGTTTACAGTACCGTATTTTTGAAATCTCCTGTAATTGTCGGATTATTCAAGCCCTGTATTTATCTTCCGCTCCATCTAATATCTGATTATACAGAAAAGGATTTACGCTATATGCTCTTCCACGAGCTGCAACATTACAAACATTACGATGCCCTTACCAACTACCTCATGAACCTTGCAGGAATTATTTACTGGTTCAATCCTCTTGTCTGGTATGCACTAAAGGAAATGCGTAATGACAAAGAAGTTGCCTGTGACACTTCTGTTCTTCAAATGCTTAATAAAGAACATTATGAAGACTATGGGAATACCTTGATTAACTTCGCAGAAAAAATATCACTCACCCCATTTCCCTTCGTTTCCGGATTAAGTGGAAATATGAAGCAGATGAAACGCCGTATTCTAAATATTGCCTCTTATAAAAAGCCCTCTTTTTGGCATCTGATACGAGGCTTTGCAGCATTCGGAATAATTGCTGCTATTTTAGTTAGTTTTGTACCTCTGGTTTCTACCTATGCAGCCGATGATGAGCGTTACCGGTGGGATGCTTCTACTGAGGATATAACCTATACTGACCTTTCGTCCTACTTCGGAAATTATAGTGGAAGTTTTGTCCTCTATGATATGGCAGAGGACTCATGGAACATATACAATGAAGAAAATGCCACTATGCGGGTATCACCGGATTCCACCTACAAAATATATACCGCACTCTTTGGACTGGAACACGGACTTATCACTCAGGAAAATTCTTTCAAAGAATGGAATGGAGAAAATTATCCTTTTGAAGCATGGAACGCAGACCAAAACTTACACTCGGCAATGGACTCATCTGTAAACTGGTATTTTGAATCAATCGACAAACAGCTCGGTGCTTCCACTGTAAAATCATACATTCAGCAAATAGGATACGGAAACGAAAACATCTCCGGGGATTTTTCTTCCTACTGGATGGAGTCCTCCTTAAAGATTTCCCCGGTGGAACAAGTTGAACTTTTAAAAAATCTATATCAAAACAACCTCGACTTTGCTCCTGCTAATATCAGTACTGTTAAAGATTCCATCCATCTTTCTACCTCTGAAAGCGGAGATTTCTACGGAAAGACAGGAACAGGACGAGTAAATGGACAAGATAGAAATGGCTGGTTTGTCGGCTTCATAGAAGTTCAAGATAATACTTACTTTTTTTCCACTAATATTCAAAATGAACATAATGCTACCGGAGGAAAGGCTTCAGAAATTTCCCTGTCCATCTTATCTGATCTGAATATATGGAAATAGCAAGAAGCGGGTAGTATCTTGTCCAGGTGTCCTTCTGTTACTGCTTCTGCTGTATAAAATTTTCTCATATGAATTTTCTCTCTTTCATGAAAAAAAGGCAGGATACTTTCCTTTTTACGGGAACACATCCTGCCTGATGTTTCATATTTTCTTTTTTGATTTTATCATCTAATCTTTTAGTCGGCTTTCAATATCTGATGCACTATACAGTACACCTGTTACAATCACTTTATCTCCCTGGATTACAAAAAAGACCGAATTCTGGTACACACAATTCATCTGTCAATCTTGGTCTGTACCATCTCGGCTCATCCTCCTGTGGTGACAAAACATGATTGGACACATAACGGATTTTTCCATCTTCTGCTGTTTCAACAATCAACTCACTTTTAAATACCTGATCCAACATTTTTCTCTCCCAAACCGCTTCGATAATTAACTTTAATTTCCCGTCTCCCAATTCTTCATAGGAAATAACTTCCGGATATGGTCCATAAGGAAACTCACAATCATACATTCCTCTCGGACGGTATCGGTAGCTTTGTGTATTTACATCAAAGTCTGCATTTTCTCGAATTTGTTCCGGTTTTATATGGAAATAGGTATAAAATATATTTTCAAACTCATCTTTTGGTATCTGATACTCTGCCCCCTCTTCTGCCGTATACGGAATGTTTCGTTCATATATAAGCGGATACATCAATTCAAATACATCGTAAAAATTCAAATTTGAATAATCTTGTTCACACCAATTAGTGATCAACATATTATTCAATTCATATCCGATCGGTAACACATACTTTTGATTTAACTCTCTAAGCTTCTGATCAAGAGCTTTTACACGAAATCCCGTTTCTCCCGGTGCTCCATCAAATCCTGGCGGATGATATTCTTCTATAAAAAAATATCCTTTTTCTGTATACTTCCATGAATACACACGAAATTCGTGATAATAATCCATGCAAGGTTTATTATCCGTCCAACGAACTGTACTGACGATGGCATCCATCTCCTCTCCGTTTGTATTCAATTCATAACGTACCGCGCTGCCATCTTCCGTCACTAAAAATATAATAACTTCTGCCGGTTTTCCCTGTTTCGCTTTTTCGCAATACGCTTCTACCTGTTCTGCATGAACCATGTCAATTTGATTATTGATATCCACTGCTGCATATCCTTTTTCTCCTAGATACTCTATTACTTGTTTTTGTAATTGACTATTTTCTGCTGCATTTTCATACAGTTCTCTGGCCCCTTCCATTAAATTTTCAAAATCTTTCGACATTTTTTCTTGTTGAACACTCTGAACATTTTCCTCTTTCTTTTCATCTAAATCTACTTCGCTACATCCCGAACAGACAATCATACATACAGCCAATAATACTCCTATTCTTTTACTACTCTGACAAATACTGATCCAATATTGCTTTATCTTTTTTAACAACATATCCACTACCACCTATGTCTTTTACATTTTCTACCATACTAATAATGAGAATCGGTTTTTCCACATTTTTTTCTGCCGTAAAAACAGAAAACCATCCGATTTCCGTTCCTGTCGAGTCCTCTTTTGTCGCCTTCAACTCAGCAGTTCCTGTTTTTCCAGCCAAAATAACATCTTCTCTATATGCACTCCGACCTGTTCCATTTGGATCATTAATTACTCCCTTTAATCCTTCCATTATTTCCATCACAGCATCTGCTGGAAATGCTTCTGGAATCCATATATCTCCCTGTGCATTTTCCTTATACAATAGAGAAGGTTTTATCATATTTCCTTCATTTAAAAAAGCAGTATAAACACTTGCAAGATGGACTGGATTTACTAACACTTGCCCCTGCCCATAACCACTGTCCGCCAACTGTATCTCTGTTTCAATCTTATCTGTATTGGAATACTGTGACTCAACCATCTGTATTTCAAATGGCAGCTTCTGATTAAATCCGATTTCATCTAAAGATTTTGAAAAATTCTCTGATCCAATTTTTAAGGCTGCTTTTGCAAAATATATATTATCCGAATAAATCAGGGCATTCTGCATAACAACTGGCTCATACTCATGCAAAGTTGTCACCTGATAAGAGCCCCAAGAAGAATCCTTCTGCCAAGACAACCCCTCGTTACCAAAATCGTCATTTGGATCGATCATTCCTGTTTTTATCCCTATTCCTGCAACAATAGGTTTAAATGTAGAACCGGGACACCATATCTGCTGAAAGCGATTATATAATGGTCTTTTTTCATCCTCATTTAAAGAATTCCATTTTTCTGAAGACATTCCTTTGATAAAATCATTGCTATCATACGCCGGTGTGCTGACCAATGCTAATATTTCGCCTGTGTATGGATTCATTGCAACAGAACTCCCCGCATCTTCTTTGAATTGTTCGTATAATTCCATTTGTAACTCAGCATCTATTGTAAGCTGAACATCTTTTCCATCCTCCTTTAAAACGTTTGCAATACTTTCCTTTCTATTTCCATTTTCATCCACAATACAGATTTCATAACCATCTTTTCCTTTCAATTCTTTTTCATACAATTCTTCAATTCCACTTCTCCCAATCACACTATTCGTATGATATCCTTCATTTGGATGATTTTCCAAATCTTCTGCAGTAACCGCCTGCACATAGCCGATTAAATGTGCCGCCGCTGCTCCTAATTCATAGGATCGTGTTTCAACATCCGATAACATTACTCCTGGTATCTCGATCATTTGTTTCTGTCTTTCATATTCTTTTAGTACCTCTCCATCCGGTTCTGCTGTCATCAAGTCTATTTCCTGTATTTTTTGAATTGTTAAAACTGGGACAAAAGAATCTTCCTTTACCCAACTTGCCTCTAAATTACTCTTTATTGTTTCCTCGTCTATTTCCAACAAATCGGACAATTCTTCCAAGGAATGTTCTTCTAATTTTCCCGGAATAACGCCAACAGAAGTAGCTAGTGCCTTTCCAGCAAGCATTCTGCCATTCCGATCTAAAATCTGCCCACGTTCTGCTTCTGACACAGAAACCTGTATCTTATCTGTTTTTTCCAATTCTGGAAAAATCAAACTATCCTGCCACAGTAATTTATAACCCTCTTTTCGTTCTACAAATTCTGCCTGATTCTCAAACTCTATTTCCCCTGCTACTGTTTCAAAAGATGTAACATAAGAAACGGTTATATTTTTCCCTATATCCCTTTCTGCTGCAATATCGCTTAATTTCAAATTTTTTATACCTATTCCCTCATAAATCTTGGTATTGCGTTCTATAAACATCTTCTTTTCTTCATTAGAAGCATTATCTGTGTCAATCATTGCATACATTTCTTCATATTCCTGCTTTTCAATATGGTTCATGTATTTTACAATCAAATCTTCTGGTTTCTCTTCTCCAATATTTCTTAATAGGAGGATTACACCAGTTCCTAAAAATACTAAAGAAACAATTATCACGATTCCCAAGATCTTTTTCTTAGTTCTTCTTTTCCTTCTCTGCTTTTTCTTTTCACTCATATACACACCTCTTCAATATATTACAGTTGTAAGTTTTAATAAATCTTACAACTGTAATATATAAAAGTCAAGTATCTATTTTACTCTATTATTTAATACACTGGAATTCCATACCCGTAAACCACACTGCTACCAACAATATAAGAATTTGTAGCCACTTTATCGCTGCTGTTTCCCTCAACAGTATAAACAGCACCATTCTCCACACGCTCGACAATCCCCACATGGTTTGTCTCCATATCTTAGGATCAAGTCCCCGTCCACCGGATTCCTGCATCATCACCGCCTTCAGAAGTTCCGATGGTTCGTAGTTTCTAAGATACGTCAGTAAATCCGTTCTCTTTACTTCCGGTACGATATGTGGCATAATTTTCACCTTCTTTCCTGCCCGTAATTTGATATTCCCGGTTAGAATTGGAATATCAGGACATAAAAATAACCAGGAGATTTTCGTTTCTGAAAACCTTCCGGCTATGTAAAATTCCTCATCCTTTTTAATTTCATTTTTCCTAAACAAATACTTACATAAAAGAAACATTTATTGCTTTC
>JAHHTO010000140.1 GCA_020024595.1 Schaedlerella sp. | reverse complement strand
CAAGGACATAAAGATACAAAAGAAGAAAATTACAAGGTAAAAAAGAGGGGTCCCAGCTATTCTATAGCCAGGACCCCCTCTTTTATTCGTAATTACTTTTCGTTCAAGCATGCCAGATATCGAGATTGTTTACTCTTCTTCTGTTGCGTAAACTGCAACCAGTTTCTTCAGATAAGCATATCTTTCCACTGCTTCCTTCTCATTAATCGCAAACAACTTCTCTGCCTTTTCTGGATTTGCTCTCTTCAACGCATTGTAACGCACCTCGCCATCCAAGAAGTCTTGATATCCTTCGATCTTAGGTTCCTTACTATCAAGAGAGAACTTGTTGCCTTCTGCTGCCGGATTGTAACGGAAGTTATTCCAGTATCCACACTCTACTGCCAGCTGCTCCTCTGTTTGAGCTTTGCTCATACCCTTCTTGATACCATGGTTAATACATGGAGCGTAAGCAATGATAAGTGACGGTCCCGGATAAGCCTCTGCCTCCGCGATTGCTTTTACAGTCTGATTGAAGTCAGCACCCATAGCAATCTGTGCAACATATACATAGCCATAACTCATTGCAATACCTGCAAGGTCTTTTTTCTTCGTTTCTTTTCCACCTGCTGCAAACTGAGCTGTAGCACCGGTTTTCGTAGCTTTAGAGGATTGTCCACCTGTATTGGAGTAAACCTCAGTATCAAATACCATAATATTGATGTCCTTGCCGCTTGCAAGTACATGGTCAACACCACCGAATCCAATATCGTAAGCCCATCCGTCACCACCGAAAATCCACTGAGACTTCTTAGCAAGGAAATCTCTATTCTTCAAAATTTCTGTCTTTTCAGGCAAATCACACTCACAAGCTTCCAAAGCTTCTACCAGTTTATCTGTAGCTGTTCCATTTGCCACGCCTACGCTAAATGTATCCAGATATTCTTGTGCTGCCGCCTTAACTTCATCTTTCTCTGCAATTTCAGCAATCTTCTCTACTTTTGTTTTCAGTCTTGCTCTGATCGTATTCTGTGCAAGCAACATACCGTAACCAAACTCTGCATTATCCTCAAACAAGGAGTTAGACCATGCTGGACCCTGTCCTTTGGTATTTACCGTATAAGGTGTAGACGGTGAGGAGTTACCCCAGATGGAAGAGCATCCTGTTGCATTTGCAATATACATTCTGTCACCGAACAACTGTGTGACCAGTTTTGCATAAGGTGTCTCTCCACAACCTGCACATGCGCCTGAGAACTCGAGCAGTGGCTGTTTAAACTGACTTCCCTTTACAGTAGCTTCTTTGAATTTCGCTACTACTTCTGGTTTTACCGGAATCTCTCTTCCAAAGTCAAAATATTTCTGAGCACCTGCATTTGCTTCTAAGTTACCCATAACAAGAGCCTTCTCGCCCTTCTTTCCAGGACATACATTTGCACAGGAACCACATCCTGTACAGTCATAAGCTGATACAGTGATCGCAAACTTCATTCCCGGCATACCCATCATATCAATTGTTGACATTCCTTCCGGAATCTGATTTGCTTCTTCTTCACTCAATGCAACCGGACGAATAACTGCATGCGGACATACATATGCACAACGGTTACACTGGATACAGTTCTCTGGTTTCCATACTGGAATATCTACTGCAATTCCACGTTTCTCGTATGCAGAAGAACCAGACGGTGTAGAACCATCTACATAGTCATTGAATGCAGATACCGGAAGTGAATTACCTTCCTGAGCATTTACCTTAGCTTGCACATTTTTAACAAAATCAACAACATCTTTTCTTCCATTTTCATCTACGTGCGGTGTTGCAAGGCCTTCATCTGCAGCATCTTTCCAGCTCTCCGGAACTGTTACTTCAACAATCTGCTTCGCACCTGCATCAATTGCATCGTAGTTCATCTGAACAATCTTATCGCCCTTTCTTCCGTAAGTAGCTTTCGCAGCCTTTTTCATCAGGTCGATTGCTTCCTCTTCCGGAATAATTGCTGCCAGTTTGAAGAATGCTGACTGAAGTACAGTATTGATACGTCCACCAAGTCCGATTTCTTTACCGATCTTGATACCATCAATCGTGTAGAATTTGATTCCATGATTTGCAATATATGCTTTTACCTGTCCCGGCAGATGCTTCTCCAGACCTTCCATATCCCATGGACAGTTCAGAAGGAATGTACCACCGTCCACTAATTCCTGAACCATGTTGTATTTGTCAACATAAGATGGATTATGACATGCAACAAAGTTTGCCTGACGAATCAAGTATGTTGACTTAATCGGAGATTTACCGAAACGCAAGTGAGACATTGTCACACCGCCGGACTTTTTAGAATCATAGTCAAAGTATGCCTGTGCATACATATCTGTGTTATCACCGATGATCTTGATGGAGTTTTTATTTGCACCAACAGTACCATCTGCACCAAGTCCCCAGAACTTACAGTTGATTGTTCCATCTGGAGTTGTAACAAGAGGTGCTCCTGCTTCCAAAGACAAATGTGTCACATCATCTTCAATACCAATTGTGAAGATCTTCTTCTCTGTATTCTTATATACAGCAACAATCTGTGCTGGTGTTGTATCTTTAGAGCCAAGTCCATAACGTCCGGAAAGTACCGGAACTGCATCGAATTTGCTTCCCTTAAGAGCTGCAACAACATCCAGATACAGAGGTTCTCCCAATGCTCCAGGCTCTTTTGTTCTATCCAGAACTGAGATTGTCTTAACTGTATCTGGAATTGCATCGATCAATGCCTGTGCGCTGAACGGTCTGTAAAGACGTACTTTTACGACACCAACTTTTTCACCAGCTGCCCGCAGATAGTCAATCGTTTCTTCAATCGTCTCGCATACTGAACCCATAGCAATAATTACGCGTTCTGCATCTTCTGCTCCGTAGTAGTTAAACAGTTTATAATCTGTACCAATCTTAGCATTAACTTTATCCATGTATTCCTGAACGATTCCCGGAAGTGCATCATAATATGGATTACATGCTTCTCTTGCCTGGAAAAAGATATCCGGGTTCTGAGCAGATCCTCTCTGACACGGATGATTTGGATTCAGTGCATGTGCGCGGAATTCATCGATCGCATCCATATTAACCAAATCTTTCAGATCTTCATAATCCCATGTCTCAATCTTCTGTATCTCATGAGATGTTCTAAATCCATCAAAGAAATTGATGAATGGAAGCTTGCCTTCCAATGCTGCACAATGCGCAACTGGTGTCAGATCCATAACTTCCTGTACACTAGATTCGCAAAGCATAGCTGCGCCTGTCTGACGACATGCATAAACATCAGAATGATCTCCAAAGATTGAAAGTGCATGACTTGCAATCGCACGGGCAGATACATTGAATACTCCCGGAAGTTGCTCACCTGCTACTTTATATAAGTTAGGGATCATCAGTAATAATCCCTGTGATGCTGTAAATGTTGTTGTCAGCGCTCCTGCTGATAAGGAACCATGTACAGCTCCTGCTGCACCTGCCTCGGACTGCATCTCGGTCACTTCAACAGTTGTTCCGAAAATATTTTCTCTACCTTCTGTAGCCCATTCGTCTACATGCTCCGGCATAACAGATGATGGTGTGATCGGATAAATCGCTGCAACTTCTGTATATGCATATGACACATGAGCTGCGGCCTGATTTCCATCCATAGTCTTCATTTTTCTTGCCATTTCTTGTTCCTCCTTATTTTAGTACATTGCAAAACTTTGGTTTTTCACATGTAATTTAATTATATCGCCAATAGTCACGAAAGTCTATAGAATGCTCCTGATTTTTTGTTTATTTTTACATACATCCTGCACTCAAAAACAAAAAAACGGTGTGCTGTTTACACACCGTCTTTTTGCTATCTACTCTTACTTCCATTGCACTCCCATATGTCACTCTCTCCCAAGAACTCCAGCAATGGAATTATCTGTCATAAATGTGTCCATGTTATACAAAAATAGAACATCTGTAATATTTTTATTCGCAATCAGTGTCTCAACATTCTCATAATAATACCGGGGATCGATCATGATGATCTCACTGTAATACGGAAGTAAAAACGGTACAAAACAATTTGCATATGAGTCCTTAAAGACAACTAGCTTTCTTGTCGTATTATAAGTCGTCACGATATCTACTCTGGCATGATTTCCTCCAAAAAACAACTGATATTTATCTTTTTCTTTCAAAGCCTCTTTGTCATATACTGTCGGACGCTTTTCTCCATCATCCGAATCGCTGACCAGATATTGAAGATCGACACCTTCCGGTGCAAACACCTCAATCAAATCCTCTGTCTTATGATATCCGCTTCTAGATGCCAGCGTTCCCGAAAATGTATCTGTCACTGCATATGTTGTATAATCCTTAACCATATTTTCGATCCCAAGCTGAGATGCCGCTGCCTTAAAGCTGTAAAACGCGGCTCTACTTGTCCAGTGATGATCTGTCTTATAATACATTCCCTCATCTACATGCTGCTGCAATGTTTTCGTCACATCTATAAACCCAATCTTATCCGACAATTTTTTCTGAAGCTTTTTCATATTCTTCCCTTGATCCTGAAATGGAGCTCCCTTTGGAAGATAATCTCTCATCACATACACAGCATTTGGAACAATCATTGCATTGATATTCATTCCTTCATGTCGATTGGCAAACCGGTTCATTCCTTCCAAATTTTCTTCCAACTGTTCCCAATTCGGTTCTGACGGTATCTGCATCAAATAGTGTTCTTTTCCAAGATACGCCCCATTTAATTCTCTCTTTCCAAGAATCAAATCACACTGAACCTTCATTTTAATCCAGAAATCACGCAAAATAAACTGATCTGACGTATATGATTCCAATTTATCCATATACTCCTTATCCACCAGCTTTTCCTTTCTGAATTCCGGAAATTCCGTCAATATACGGTTTTCCTCCTCGGAGAAATGTGTGTCCGGCTTAAGAATGCTCGCAATCGCCAAAATTGCAACACCTCCGATAAAACCAAATGCCATAATCCGGTACAGCCCTCTGTTTCTTCTCCTTCCGTTGCTGCTTCTCCGCTCATGCGTTTTACTTTTCATACTTTCCTCACCTTTTCCGTCGCCATATCAAAACCTGAAATACAAAAATGGATTATATGTTGCATTCACCAAATACGCCGTTGATATCACAAAAATCCCAACATATACTGCAACACAAAACATCCGTTTATATTTCTCCCGTGCCCTCAGCCATCTGGAAAATCTGCTATAGATAAGCGGTGTACTGGCAACTGCTGCAAAAGTCCCCAATATCAGACTTGATTTTAGGTAATAGACACCTGTCATATCCACAAATCCGCTACCCCCAATCCCGAACATTGTTCCGATATAGGACACGGCACTTCCCAATGATGGCGAAAAGAATAATACCCATCCAAGCATCACCAGTACCAATGTATAAATGTGTCGTATAAATTCCGGCAGCCGTTCCAGTTTCTCTTTTAATACATATTTCTCTATAATTAGAATTATCCCATAATAAATTCCCCAGAAAATAAAATTCCAGGCAGCTCCATGCCACAATCCTGTCAGTCCCCACACGATCATAAGATTACGGATCACCTTGATCGTCTCTCCCCTGTTACCTCCCAGAGGTATATACACATATTCTTTAAACCAGCTACTTAAAGAAATGTGCCATCTACGCCAAAACTCTGTAATGCTCTTTGATGTATACGGATAATCAAAGTTTTTCATCAAATCGAATCCAAACATCTTGCCAAGTCCGATTGCCATATCAGAATAACCGCCGAAATCAAAATAAATCTGCATTGTATAGGCAAAACATCCGATCCACGCTGTCAGCACTGAAGTATGAGCTGCTCCAAGAGCAGCAATTGACTCATAAAAGTTCCCCATATTATTGGCGATCAGCACTTTCTTTCCAAGTCCCTGAAGAAACCACATCACACCCTCTCCGAATTTTTCCAGAGACAGAACACGAGACTTCAACTGCTGCTCTACATCTGAATAACGTACAATCGGTCCGGCAATCAACTGCGGAAACATAGATACATACGCACCAAATGTAATCGGATTATGTTGTGCCTCCACCTTTCCCTTGTAGACATCAATCACATAGGACATGGTCTGGAATGTATAAAAAGAAATTCCTATTGGAAGCGCAAGCTCTGTGTACGAAATCTCAAATGGAAGAATGGTATTTAAATTCTCCATCAGAAAACCATAATACTTATAAAATCCGAGAATCAGAAGATTCACAACCATTGTCGTAATGCAGGCATACTTTGCTTTCTGCATCTCTCCATTCTCTATAAA
>JAHHTO010000014.1 GCA_020024595.1 Schaedlerella sp. | reverse complement strand
TAAAATATTCCAGTTCAATCCCACTTACAAAATTAATTGCAATACTGAATATCATCAGAATTACATAAACAGGCTCTCCCCATGCATAAAAAATCAAACTGCTAATCAGAAGCACCAGGTTCTTCACTTTAAAAGGTGAAAGATAATATACAATCAGCACAAGGGGTAAAAACGCAAAAATAAAAAATATACTACTAAAAATCATGACTGTTCTCCCACACCTTCTACAAACTCTCTAAAAATGCCTTCTCAGCATCATTTGCCTTCTCACCAACCATATAAAATATATAGTTTCCTTTCACATCCAAAACATGGGACTTCAGAAGTGCCACCTGCTCTGCACCATATCCCTCAAAGCTTTTCAACTGGGAGTCTAGCCTTTTTTGAATTGCTATTTCCACCGACTCTGCCTGAGACTCATCTCTCAATTTTACGATAAGAATCTCATGCACATCCATATTATCTTTTGGCACAAACAGTACTGCTCCTTCGTAATCTTTCGGATTCAGACCATAGAACCGCTTCAACATTCGCTCTTCCGCAATATTCTCTTTGTCCATTCCTACAACTTTTGCAACCTGCACTGCCACAGTATCAATGTCCACATTGCTGGTTTTATCACTCCCCACATCTACAAAAATGAACACAAGCAGACACACAATCAATATAATTTTTATATAAGAAAAATACTTTTTCACTGTTCCCTCCCCCCTGTGAGCATATTTGCCGCCCAATATTTATAGAATTCCTTCTTCAAATGCAATCCGTCTGCTTCATATAAATCTGCGTGTTCTTGTGCTACCATTGTATTATCAATAAATTGATATCCATTCTCTTCTGCCATCTTTTTCAGAGCTGCATTATAGTCTCCAATTCTAGCATATCCTTCATAATCCTCAAGTCCTTGCCCCGTTGCCGGCAAAATCGAATTAATATATACTATTGTCCCCGGAAGTTCCTGGTTTAAAAAAGTAATAATCTCTCGGTATGCATTTGCATAATCCACAGGTTCCGGCCAGATTCCACTTTTAATATCATTCAATCCAAAACACAAAAATATCTGTATTGGACTTATCGTTTTCAACTTCTCCATCTCGTTCGGCACATCTGTGATTTTTCTTCCACTTTCAGCGATCACTTGATCATCCAGCAAAAACTCAAAATATCGAAATCCGACCGCTCTGGAATCTCCTAGGATCACGGCACTGTCAAATCCGCTCCATACCGCATTTTCATCTGCTTCTGCAAACTGCCCTCCCTGCGTAGCTTTGATCGCATCAATTTTTTCACCAATTGCAGATATATCCTGTTTTTCCAAACTATTCAGATAAGCTATTCCCTTGCTAATCTTTTCTTTTTCTTCTTTTTCTTGCCTCCACATCAAAAAAGACACAATAAAAGCGACAGCGACTATCAGTATCACTGCCACCAAAATCAATGCTTTTTTCTTCTTGGTAGACTTTGTATTTCTCATATATACCGCCTTCAGTAGTTTTTTCTGTTTTTTATAATACTATGAATATTCGACATTTTCAACGTCCATTCGACAAAACCTCATTATTTTCCAAATAGGAGTTATATTTCTAAAAAAGGCAAGAATATTACAACGACACGATCCAACGCTGCATCTATTCCTGCCCCATATTTTTATCACACATCCTTATAGGATATCTTTTTTCTTATACTTCTTGCGCAGAATGAGTAACATGACAGCTGTCACAATCACCAACACTCCTGCAAGTACCTGCGAAACCGGAAGCCCGACTCCCGGAATAATTAATTGATCTGTACGCAGTCCCTCAATCCATACTCTTCCCAAGCCATATCCAAATAAATATATGAGAAATAACTCCCCTTCGTATTTCTTATGCTTCCGATAGAACATCAAAAAGCAAAATACAACACAACACCAAAGAGACTCATACAAAAACGTGGGATGAACCTGAATATAATGAACGCCATCCATTACCTGTATATGCTCTCTCATCAATTCCGTTACATCTTCATTTCGCACTGCATCCAGCGGGAGTCTCATTGCGAAGAATGAATCTGTATACTCACCAAATGCTTCCCTGTTGAAAAAATTCCCCCACCTTCCCAACATTTGTCCGTTTACCAATGCCATTGCAATGGTATCAAAAATCTGCGGTGCACAAAGTTTCTTCCACTTTGCACATACCAGAACTGCAATTGTCGCTCCAATCACTCCGCCATAAATTGCCAGACCTCCTGCTCGCAGATTCAGTATCTGCAAAAGATCATCCTTGTACATCTCCCATGAAAATGCAACATAGTAAATCCTCGCTCCTGCAATTCCCAGAATCACCCCTACAATTCCCATATCCAAATAATCTTCGGGATTCTGACCAGTTCTCTTCGCTTCAGCCATTGCGATCCAGAACCCAATCAAGATTGCACTGCCGATGATAATTCCATAGTATGCAATTTCAATTCCAAAAACAGAAATTGATTTTCCCACATGTTCCAGTGTAATTCCAAGATTTGGAAAACTGATGATATCATGCATACAGTATCTGCCCCTTTCTTTCTTCCTTCAGCCAATCTCTTTTCTTTCGACTGGATTTACACCTATACATTAAAACGAAACAGAATAACATCTCCATCCTGCACAACATATTCTTTTCCTTCCAAACGAACAAGACCTTTTTCCTTGGCTGCTGCATGTGTTCCACACGCGATCAAGTCCTCGTAGCTTACAATTTCCGCACGGATAAAACCTCTCTCAAAATCAGAATGTATCTTGCCCGCTGCCTGCGGAGCCTTGGTTCCCTTTGTAATCGTCCACGCACGCACTTCTGGTTCTCCTGCCGTCAGATAACTGATCAACCCTAACAGATGATAGCTTGCTTTTATCAGTTTTTCCAATCCAGATTCTTCTAATCCCAAATCTTCCAAAAACATTTTCTTTTCATCATCTTCCAGCTCTGCAATTTCCTGTTCAATCTGGGCACAAACTACAAACACTTCGCAGTTCTCTCTCTTTGCATATTCACGAACCTTTTGTACCCCTTCATTTTCTGCACCATCATCTGCCAGATCATCTTCTGTTACATTAGCAGCAAAAATCACCGGTTTTGCTGTCAGCAGATTATACTCTGACATCCATACCTGCTCATCCTCATCATCTGTCTCAAAGCTTTTTGCCAACTGATTCTCTTCCAGATGTGCTTTCAGACGATTCAAAAATGCCAACTCTTTTGCAGCTGTCTTATCATTTCTCGACAATTTTGTTGTTTTGGCAATTCTTCTCTCCAGAATCTCCAAATCAGAGAATATCAACTCCAAATTAATTGTTTCAATATCACGAAGCGGGTCAATACTTCCATCTACATGAACAATATTACTGTCTTCAAAGCATCTTACAACATGAACGATCGCATCTACTTCACGAATATTGGCTAGAAACTGGTTTCCAAGTCCTTCTCCTTTGGAAGCTCCTTTCACAAGTCCTGCAATATCTACAAATTCAATTGCAGCAGGAACAATCTTCTTTGTATGATACATCTCCCCGAGCACATCCAGACGCTTGTCCGGCACAGTTACAACTCCCACATTCGGATCGATTGTACAGAACGGATAGTTTGCTGATTCTGCTCCCGCTTTTGTCAATGAATTAAATAAAGTACTTTTCCCCACGTTCGGCAGACCGACGATTCCTAGTTTCATAATTCTATTTTCCTCCTTTAAACGCATTTCCATACTTATCTTTTCTATTCCTGTTATTCTCTGTATAGGAAGGATTGTCTAATCCCTGGTCTCCATAAGAATAACATCCCCAAATGGAAATGTAATTGTAACCTCATCTTCTTCAAATTCATTACTTACACACAGGCTGTCATATGGTATCAGTGTATGATGAGACAATGGATATTTTGCCCCTGCAATATTAAAATCACATACAGTTCCACCAAGTGGAAACAGGGAGAAATATTTTCCATAAGCCTCGTCTCGTTTCAATACCATACTTTCCTCGATCAGCCGTATCCGGTTATGTGTATCTAAAATAACCGCTTCCGCTCCGGCTTCTCTGGCAATCTTCAGGCTCTGGATATTTGCCCAAAGATGATCGATCCTGGCTCCGGTCGCCCCCAGAATCCAAATGCTCTTTCTTCGCATATCAAGACAAAGACGAATCGCATTTTCCGTATCAGATGCATCTTTCACCGGATGAAACTCCCGAATCGGAACATTGGTATGTTCTCTATAATAATTTACAACTTCTTCCGAAGCGCTGTCAAAGTCTCCCACAATATAGTCTGGAACGATCTGATGTTCATGCAAGAACACCAAACCCTTATCCACACCAATTATAAACTCTGTCTCTTCACTTTGTAAAATGGGAAGTACAAAATCTTCTTCCAGTACCCCTCCACTAACTATTACAGTATGTTTATTCATAATCTTTTAATATCCTCATAAAACCAGAAACATTTTCAGCAATATTCCCTTTGAACACTGCCGAACCTGCTACCATGATATTCGCTCCGGCTTCTGCCACTTTTCCAACATTGTCAAGCTTAATGCCTCCGTCTACTTCAATGTTCACATCCAGTCCCTGTTCATTTAACATCTCCCGCAGAGCACGAATCTTATTCAGCGAAGCTGGAATAAATCCTTGTCCCCCCTGTCCCGGCTCTACTGACATAATCAAAAACATCTCTGCCTCTTTTAAATAGGGCTTCAATACCTCTACCGGAGTATCTGGTTTAATCGTAATGCCTGCTTTTATTCCGCAGGCGTGAATCTTATCAATTGTTGCCTGCAAATCCTCACATGCCTCATAATGCACCGTTAGAATATCTGCACCAGCTTTTGCAAATGCATCTACATATCGAATAGGTTCTGTTACCATCAGGTGTACATCCAAAACCATCCCTGTATTTCCCTTGATGGACTCCAGTACCGGAATGCCAAATGAAATATTCTGGACAAACATCCCATCCATCACATCAAAGTGAAGATATTCTGCTCCACTTTTTTCACAACATGTCATCTGTTCTCCCAATACTTTAAAGTCTGCCGACAAAATTGATGGTGCCAAAATCTGCTTCATAACTTAATACCTCTTTTTCTCCTGTAATTCCCGATACATTTCTAGATAATCATCATATCGAACTTTATGAATCATTCCCTGCTCTACAGCTTCCTTTATCACACATCCCGGTTCATGCACATGGTCGCATCCATTGAATCTACACTTTCCCTCCAAAGGAATAAATTCCCGGAAATAATATTTCAACTCTTCTTTTTCAAAATCGTTCACATAAAGGGAACTAAACCCCGGAGTATCCATAATATAAGACTTCTCATCGATCGCGATCAACTCCGAATGCCTAGTCGTGTGCTTTCCTCTTGCAATCTTCTTACTGATACTTCCTGTCTCCATCTGTATCTCTGTTTGCAAAAGGTTGATCAACGAAGACTTCCCAACACCAGACGGACCTGCAATCGCCGTTGTCTTCCCTTTCAGCAGTTCTCCGATCTGCTCAACATTCTCCTGATTCCGTGCACTGGCAAAAACTATAGGATACCCACAGGAAGCATAAACCTGTTCCAATTTCTTAATCTCTGTTCCCTCTGCAATATCTTTTTTGTTAAAACATAAAATAACTGGAATTTCTTTTCGCTCCATCATGATCAAAAAACGATCCAGCAAATTAAAATGTGGTTTCGGCTCTGTTACGGCAAACACAACCAGTGCCTGATCGATATTCGCCACTGCAGGACGAATCAGTTCATTTTTCCGTTTTAAAATACGTACAATATTTCCCGTTTTCTCTATTTCATCGAGAACTTCGATCTCCACATTGTCTCCGACAAGCGGCTTCATTTTCTCTTTACGGAAAACACCTCTTGCCTTACACTCATAAAGACCGGATTCTACTACATAAACGTAGTAGAATCCGGCAATTCCTTTTATAATCTTTCCTTGCATACTTTTCCTTGAACGCTCATTTTATTATCTGCTGTTTCCTACAGAACTATCTTCACTTCCATCGCTTTCAGGTACGATCTCTTCCGGTGGTTCTGCCGGAACTGTCGGTTCTTTTCCAAGGCTGACTACATATCCAACCTCCGTTCCTTCTTCTACAGATCCGGTTACAGTCTGTGAAATCACATATCCATATTCTACGCTCGTATCATAACGCCATTCGATTGCTGAACCTGCCAGTCCTGCATCAACCAAAGCTTTCTGTGCCATATCTTCTCGCTTTCCTACTAGCATCGGCACATCAATCATCTTCTTTTCCGCTCCTTTGCTGATGATATAGTCGACAGCTGTTCCCTTATCCACCTTGCTTCCCGCATCCTTTTTCTGCGAAATAATAACTCCTGCCTCGTACTCATCACTATACTCCTCACTTGAATTGCCCAGACTAAGACCAACGGCTGACAACGCTGTTGATGCTTCATCTACTGTCATGCCAGAAATACTCGGTACATCCACCTTCTCTCTTCCCATGCTGACATACATCTTCACAGTCCTTCCTTCTTCCAACTCAACGCCAGCCCCCGGGTCTGTGGAAATAACTTTTCCTGAAGCTACGGTATCATCATATTTAGATTCATTTTCAACCACAAACTTTGCTTTTTCCAAAATCTTCTGTGCTTCCGCTTCAGACTTACCGGATACATCCGGCAATGCTACCATTTTCGTTTCCTTGCCAAGACTGACTACAAGCTGAATTTCCGTATTTTTGTCGACCTTTGTATTGGCCTCTGTCTTTTGTTCGATCACTTCATCTTTCTCATACTGATCAGAAGTTTCCTGTTTTATAATCTTATGCCCCAGATTTCTTTTATTGAGTGCTTCTATCGCATCATCAATATTCATACCTACAACATCCGGCACGATTACTTTGGCTGAACCTTTTTCCTTCACAACTCCGGGTACGGAATTGAAAACTCCCGCTGCCTTCCCAATCATAAATAAAGCCGCAAGAGTGATAACGACAACCGCTACGATCATAAGCAACTTCATGATTTTCTTCGTATTCGGATCTACATTGTTTTTCCTTTGATTACGACTTTCATAGTTATATTCATCGTCTGTATCATACTCATCGTCGTTATAATCATCGTCATCATAATCGTCTACATCATAATCGTCCACATCATATCCATCTTCATGCAGATACCCCTGGTTCTGAACTCTGTGTAATTCCTCATCGGACATCACGACAGTCGCCGTATTACCGGTTCCATATCCACCTGCATTCACAAAATCCCCATCTGGATTGACAAGAGAACGTTTCAAATCATCAATCAGTTCCTGACAATTCTGGTATCTACGAGCTGTGCTCTTCTGCGTACACTTCAGAATAATGCACTCCAAGCTGTATGGAATATCTGGCACTTCTTCAGAGGGAGACACCATCTCCTCCTGTAAATGCTTAATCGCAACAGACACCGTCGAATCTCCATCAAACGGTACATGTCCGGTAATCATTTCATACATTGTGATTCCTGCAGAATAAATATCGCTTTTTTCGTCCACTACACCCCCTCTGGCCTGCTCCGGAGAAGTATAGTGTACAGACCCCATCACATTCGTACTGATTGTGTGTGTAGAAGTCGTAGCTCTCGCGATTCCAAAATCTGTCACTTTTACCTTACCATCTTTGGATATGATAATATTCTGCGGCTTAATATCTCTATGAATAATATGCTGTTTATGAGCAGCCTGGATTCCGGTGACCATCTGTATCGAAATGCTGATGGTCTCTTTCGCAGAAAGTCTTCCCTTTTTTTCAATATAGTCTTTCAGCGTGATCCCTTCCACAAGTTCCATAACCATATAATACAGTCCACGATCTTGACCAACATCATAAACATTTACCACATTTGGATGCATCAGTCCTGCCGCTGCTTGCGCTTCACTTACGAACTTCTGGATAAACACTTCATCAGAACGATAATCGCTCTTCAGTACTTTCACCGCCACATATCTATTCAGCTTATGATCCTTACTCTTATATACATCTGCCATTCCACCAGAACCGACGCGTTCCAGCACCTCATAGCGCTTCCCTAAAAATATCCCTTCTTTTAACATATACTCACCTCATCGTGAAACGGCTCTGTTAATACCAGTCCAATGTTGTCCGTTCCACCATTCTCCTTTGCTGCCTCTACAAGAGACGTACCTGATTCGACAATATCTCTCCCCCCTTGTACAATATGGAACAGCTCTTCATCTTCTACCATATTGCTAAGACCGTCTGTACACATCAGAATGATGTCTCCTTGTTTTAAACGATGTTCATAGAAGTCAACCTCGACTTCTGCTTTTGCCCCGATTGCACGGGTAATGATATTTTTATCGGGATGACTTTTTGCTTCTTCTGGTTTAATTCCACCAAGGCGGACCATTTCTTCCACCAGCGAATGATCTTTTGTCAACTGGGTGATCCCCTGATTAATCAAATACAGGCGGCTATCTCCCACGTTAGCAAAATACATCATCTGATTCACAATTGTAGCAACAACAACCGTTGTTCCCATCCCCTTCAAGTGCGGATCCTGAGATGCTTTCTTAATAATCTCCCGATTTGCTGTCTTAATGGCAGAAACAAGCGCTTTCTCAATGTCTTCTTCCTTACTCTGCTTCAATTCACGCCGAAGTACCTCTACTGTATATTTAGAGGCATAGTCACCGGCCTGGTGTCCGCCCATTCCGTCTGCAACTACGAACAGATTTGGAAGGGGTCCCAGTGGATTATCTGTGGCATAGACATAGTCCTGATTCACTTGCCTTACCATACCAACATCTGTAATGGAAAATGTCTTCATAGTGTACTCCTTCCCTGGTAACTTCTTCTGAGCTGACCACAGGCTCCGTCAATATCTGCGCCCATTTCTCTTCTTATAGTAACATTAATCCCGCATTTTTCAAGTTTATTTTTGAAATTCAGTGCATTTTTCTTGTCCGGGCGAATAAAATTCCTTTCTTTTATCGGATTTACCGGAATCAAATTTAGATGACAGTTCCGCGATTTCAAAATAGTGATCAATTCGTCCGCATCTTCATCTGTATCATTCACCCCATGCACCATACTGTACTCAAAAGTAATCCTTCGTCCCGTCTCTCCAAAGTAATGGTCACATGCCTCTAGCACTTCTCGGAGTTCGTATTTATTTGCCACCGGCATCAGCTGACGCCGCTTTTCCTGCGTTGAGCCATGTAGTGAAAGTGCTAGCGTAATCTGTAAATGTTCTTTCGCCAAATCATAGATTCTTGGCACAATTCCACACGTAGAAACTGTTACATTACGTTGGCTGATATGCAACCCATGTTCATCTGTCAGAATGCGGATAAACTTCAAAAAATTTTCATAATTATCCAACGGCTCCCCGGTTCCCATAATGACCACATTAGAAACACGCTCTCCGATTATTTTCTGAATTTGATAAATCTGCCCCAGCATTTCTGATGCTGAAAGATTTCGCTCTAATCCTCCTATTGTCGATGCACAGAAACGGCACCCCATTCTACACCCCACCTGAGAAGAGATGCATACTGAATTTCCATGCTGATAACGCATCAGAACACTTTCCACCACATTTCCATCATGCAGCCGAAACAAAAATTTATTTGTTCCATCCAAAGAAGACTCCTGACGTTGCACCATGTCCACCGAAAGAATCTCATACTCTTCTTCCAGCTGCTTTCTAAAATTCCTGGATAAATTTGTCATTTCCTCAAACGTATCCACCTGCTTTTGATGAAGCCATTCGTATACTTGTTTTGCACGAAATGCTTTTTCTCCCAATATTTTTATTTCTTTTTGTAATTCTTCGTATGTATATGCACGAATATCTTTTTTCATAATCCTCTATCCTACCGCACACTATTCTTCTTCATACACGCAATGAAAAAACCATCACTTTTATGAATTCCCGGAAGAAGCTGTAAACAACCCTTTTCCGTCACTGCTTTTTTTAATTCTTCACAAACACTGTCCTGTATATCCACAAGTTCAAACTGCGGATATTCTTTCAGAAACCAGTGGATATTTTCTATATTTTCTGCCGGATTGATGGTGCACGTACTATATACAAGTGTTCCACCTTGCTTTACATATTGATGTACCACAGCCAGAATTTCTCGCTGTAGCTGCACAAGCTTTTCACACCCTTCTTTCGTTGCATTGTATTTCAAATCCGTCTTCTTTCCAAGAACCCCCAGGCCCGAACATGGTAAATCTGCAAGAACAATATCTGCTTTTTCCACGCTTTTCGCATCATATTCCAAGGCGTCCTGACAAACTGCTGTAATATTCTTCAATCCGGTGCGCTCAATGTTCTGCTGGATCAATTCTACTTTATACGGCGTCAGATCACGCGCTTCTACATGTCCACTTCCATCAAGTATCTCTGCCATGTGAAGTGACTTTCCTCCCGGTGCTGCGCAGACATCGATCACTCTGTCTCCGGCTTTCGGATTTGCAATTTCGCAAACAAGCATGGAACTGATATCTTGTACGGAAAATGCTCCTTCCTGAAAACTTTTCAGGTTTCCCAGATAATCATAGCCGGAAAGACATAATGCATAAGGCAGATACGGATGCCGTTCTGCACAAACCCCTTCTTGTGCAAGACATTCTTTCAGCATTTCCACATTTCTACAACGCACTGTCAGCGGTGGCTCACTCTGAAAGTACTTCAGCATAGCCTCTACAGTTTCCCTATCATATGTCTGAAACCACAGTCTCAGAATCCATACAGGCATAGAATACTGAACGGATAAATTTTCCATCGGTTCTTTCGGATATTCAATCTGGTCCAGATTTCTCGCCACATTACGCAGAACACCATTTACGAATCCGCGCAGACTTCCGAACCCTTTTTTCACCGCCAGTTTGACCGCCTCATTGCAGGATGCAGAATTCGGAACGCTTTCCATATACTTTAACTGATATACCGCACTTCTCAAAATATTACGAATAACTGGTTTCATTTTCATCACTTTTACTTTCGAGAACTGATTTAGAATATAATCCAGCTCTATCATGTGTTCCAGTGTACCTTCTGTTACTCGCGTAATAAATGCACGTTCCTTTTTGTCCAGATATTGATATTTATCAAGCACATCACGCAATACAAGGTGGCTGTACTTTCCCGATTCTGTCACCTCAAGCAGAATGCCCAGTACCAGTTCCCTCTCACCAATCGACTTAGTCATTCCGCCTTCTTCCTCCTGTTATAAGTATCAAACGTAAAAGCTGTAAAATCATGGATGCTGCACTTGCAACATATGTCAACGCTGCTGCTCCAAGCACTTCTTTTGTCTGGTTCACTTCTTCACCATACAGTATTCCGCTGTTTTCTAATGCACCTACCGCCCTTTTCGATGCATTGAATTCCACCGGAAGTGTCACCAGCTGAAAAAGTACCGCTGCAGAGAACAATAAGATTCCTCCATTGATCAGCAATCCTGCAGTCTGATTATTCATAAACAAACCAATTACAATAAGCGGCCAAGCAAATGTAGAACCGAAATTTGCCACAGGCACCAGTGCTCCACGGATATGCAAAGGAGTATATCCAACTGCGTGCTGTACAGCATGCCCACATTCATGTGCTGCTACACCAATGGCAGCGACCGAGGTCGATGCATAAGTAGAGTCTGACAATCTTAATATTTTATTTCGAGGGTCATAATGGTCTGTCAATTGTCCTGAAACATGTTGTATTTGCACGTCATAGATTCCATTTACCCGCAGAATCCGCTCCGCTGCCTCTTTTCCTGTCATTCCAGTATAACTTCGTACTCTGCTATATTTCCGAAAAACACGATTCACTCGATTCGATGCCAACATGCAGAGAACAACACCAATCAATACCAAAATATAAGTTCTGTCAAAATAAAACATTCTATTGTCTCCTTTTTCTAATTAAAAAGCTTCTCTCCCTTTTCCAGGTGATATCCTCTTAAAAACGCTCCGGTACTCATTCGTTTCTTACCTGGAATCTGAAGTTCCTCTATCCCGAGTTCTCCGTGTCCCGTCTGTACATAGAAGCATTCCTTTTCTACACGAGTAATTGTTCCCGGCGCTATTGTCTGTCCGGACTCCAGAAGTTCTTCTCCTGTTTCGAGGACTTTTGCTTTCCAGATTTTCAGAACCTTATCTCCCCAATGAGTATATGCACTCGGCCAGGAATTCAGTCCCCTTACAAGCCGCTCAATCTCTACTGCAGACTTCGTCCAGTCGATGTTTCCCAACTTCTTATCCAACATTTTTGCATAAGCAGTCGGAGTCTCTCCTTGTTTTTCTGGATAAAGCTTCCCGTGTTCCAGTTCAAAAAGTGTCTTCACGCAAAGTGTTGCACCTGCTTCTGCCAGTTTATCATGCAGCCCCTCCCCTGTCTCATCCGAGGTAATAGGTACTTCTGTCTTCAAAAGCATATCTCCGGTATCTAACCCCTCATCCATCTGCATCGTAGTCACTCCCGTTACCTTTTCCCCGCAGATGATCGACCACTGAATCGGCGCCGCTCCACGGTATTTCGGAAGCAATGATGCATGGACATTAATACAACCATATGGGGTCATCTCCAAAATCTCTTTCGGGAGTATTTGTCCAAAAGCAACCACGACCATTACATCCGCATCATATTTACGAAGTTCTTCAATACATTCGATTTCTCTTATACGACGAGGCTGAAATACTGGAATCCCGTGGCGCACTGCCGCCTCTTTTACCGGAGGAAACTGCATTTCTTTGCCTCGTCCCTTCGGCTTATCCGGCTGTGTCACTACCAAGCATACATCATGTCCAGCCTCTACAAGTGCTTCCAATGTTCCAACTGAAAATTCTGGAGTCCCCATAAAAATAATCCGCATCTTACTCGTTATCCTCCCCTTCAAATTCATCGTCATAAATCAGCTCTTCTTCATCAGAAGTGACATCATAAACACCATCCTTGGTTTTATCCATATACATCTCGCCTTCCAAGTGATCGATCTCATGGCAGAATGCTCGTGCCAACAAGCCTTCTCCTTCCATCTCTACCTCTTCCATTTTCTCATTCAGAAAACGAACTCTGACATAAGACGGTCTGGTTACAATTCCATATTTCCCCGGAAGACTTAGACATCCCTCCTCTCCCGTCTGCTCACCTGAAGCTTCCAAAATCTCTGGATTGATCATCACAATCGGACCTTCTCCAACATCAATTACCACGACCCGTTTCAGAATCCCAACCTGCGGCGCAGCCAGTCCAACCCCCATACTTTCATACATCGTATCCAGCATATCTCCTATCAGAATCTGTGTACGCAATGTCATCTTAGTCACTTTTTTACATTTCTTAGTTAAAATGTCATCTCCTGCTATACGAATTTCTCTGATCGCCATTGTTTTCTCCTCTTTTCTCTGTATTCTTTCCACCCCGTCAAAATACATTCATCGGGTTAAAATCAAATTGAATCCGAATCGTGTTGAAGCCGGAATTCAATTCAATATACTGTTCCAGCCGATTCTTAATTTTTACAAGTGTATCATATCTTTCAGTTTTCAGATAGAGTACTTTACGATAAATGTCATTTATTTTTCCAATCCCAGGGGCTGCCGGACCAATCACATCTACTTCTTCTCTTTTACAGATCCGGAGTATATACTCTTTCAGATATGCACATCCTTTTTCCAAATGTGCCTCATCCTTACAACTTGCCAGAACCGCCAGAAGATTTTCCACCGGTGGATACCCCATCAGTTCCCTATAACGGATTTCTTCTCTATAAAACGCCTCATAATCCTGTGCCGCAGCTGTTGTGATCGCATAATGCTCCGGGCTATATGTCTGAATCACAGCTTCCCCTTCTTTTGTTCCTCTCCCAGCGCGCCCCTCTGCCTGTGTAAGTAACTGAAAAGTCCGTTCTCCTGCCCGGTAATCATCAGAATAAAGCGACATGTCTGCTGCCAGCACTCCCACCAGTGTCACATTCGGGAAATCATGTCCCTTTACGATCATCTGCGTTCCTACCAGAATATCTGCTTCTTCATTGGCAAATGCTGCCAGAATCTTCTCATGTCCATTCTTTTCCTTTGTTGTATCCAAATCCATCCGCAATACTCTCGCTTCCGGGAACCGCTGTTTTACGATTTCTTCAATTTGCTGGGTTCCGGCACGAAATTCTCCGATATGCTTCGACCCACATTCCGGACAAATAACTGGTTTTCTTTCTTCATAGCCACAATAATGACAAACCATTTTCCCTCCACGATGGAAAGAAAGTGATACATCGCAATGAGGACATTTCACTACATAACCACATCCTCTGCAAGAAACAAAACCAGCATATCCCCTTCTGTTTAAAAACAACATAATCTGCTCTTTTTTCTGAAGACGATCTTCCATCAATTTCTGAAGTTTTTCACTTAGAATAGAACGATTGCCATTTTTTAGTTCCTGACACAGATTAACAGTATATACCTTCGCCAGCGTCTGCTGTCCAGAACGATTTTTCAATTCCAACAATCGGTATTCTCCGCTTTTCGCCCGGTACATTGATTCCAGAGAAGGAGTTGCGGAACCGAGTACCAGACTGGCACCTTCCATTTCAGCCCTCGCCTGAGCGGTTTCTCTTGCATGATATCTCGGAATTTGTTCACTCTTATAAGCACCCTCATGTTCCTCGTCAATGACGATCAATCCCAAATTAGGAAATGGAGTAAAAAGTGCAGAACGCGGACCGATCATCACATCTACTTCCCCGTTCTTTGCCCTCATCATCTGATCATATCTCTCTCCTGCTGACAATCGAGAGTTCATAATTGATACCCTGTCCCCAAAGCATCGGTAAAATCGCATCACCGTCTGAAATGTCAAGGCAATCTCCGGAATCAGTACAATCGCCTGTCTTCCGCATTCTGCCACTCGGCGAATCATCTCAATATAGACTTCTGTCTTGCCACTTCCGGTCACACCGTGAACCAGATATGTGCCATAGTGCTTTTTTCGGTAGTCTTCCCAGAAAATATCAATTGCCTTTCTCTGTTCCTCTGTAAAGATAATCTTCTTAACTTCCTGTGTTCTTTGTTTTACCGGATTACGGAATACCTGCTCTGACTCCAAGACCAGAATCCCCTGCTCCTCCAATGCCCGCACAACTGATAACGTAATATTGAGTTTTTTATTAATCAGTTCATAATCCAACACCGGCTCATCTAAAAGGGCTGCCAGCAGCCTTGCCCTTGCACGTTGATTCTTGTTCAGATAAAAGTCCAGTTTCTTCCTGCCTTCTTCCTCATTTAACAGCAAACGAACCTTCTTTTTCATCTTTGCCTGTTCCTTTTGCTTAATCGGAAGAACAGTTTTCAATGCCTGTATCATGGTTCCACCATAATGTTCTTTCATCCAAGCCGCCAATGCTACCAGCTTCCCCTCAATTGCAACACTACTTCGGGAAATCTCTCCCACTTCCTTGACTTTAGACAAATCATAGTCACAGATTTCTGAAAAACCAACTACATAGCCTTTCGTCTGCCGATTTCCCTTTCCAAACGGCACCATTACTTCCATACCAACAGAAAGTTCCCCTTCCAGACGGGAGGGGACTCTATATTGGAAAATCTTATCCAGTTTTTCATGTGTGATATCTACGATAACATTCGCATACATGGAACTTCCTTTCAACGATTCTCATTATTTCATTTCTTCCTTCGCTGTTTCCGACACCGACATCTATCTTAATTCTTCCAACACTTCCTGTATCAGAACACGCTCATCCATCGGATATTTAACTCCCTTGATTTCCTGATAATCCTCATGACCTTTTCCCGCAAGAACAATCACATCTCCCGGTTGTCCATGCTCAATGGCATACCGAATCGCTTCTTTTCTATCACAGATTTCCACGTATTTTCCGTCTGTTCTTTCAATTCCAGTTTTGATATCTGCAATAATATCTTTCGGCTCTTCAAATCTCGGATTATCAGATGTAATAATTGTCAGATCTGCCAGTCGTCCAGACACCTCTCCCATCTCATATCTGCGGTCTCTGGAGCGATTTCCACCACAACCAAACAGACAAACCAGCCGGGTTGGATCATATTCCCTCAAAGTTGTCAGGAGACTTTCCAAACTCATGGCATTATGTGCATAATCAATCATCAAGGTAAAGTCATCAGATACTTTTACCATCTCAATCCGCCCTTTTACCTTTGCAGTCTTCAGAGCTTTCTGGATCACATCAGACGGCACACCGAAATGCCTGCACACTGCAATTGCCGTCAGAGAATTGTAAACACTGAATATTCCCGGAATATCAATTTCCACCTCAAACTCCATCAGTCCTGACACATGATATGCAACTCCTAGATATCCAGGTCGAGACACCAGATGTGTGTCTACTGCACGTAGATCTGCCTTTTCTGAAAAACCAAATGTCTCTGTTTTACAAGTCGCCCCTTCAAACACATCTTTAAAATATTGATCATCCACATTGGCAATTCCAATTCTGCATTGTTTAAATAACAGTCCTTTGCATCTCTTATAGTCGTCAAAATCTTTGTGTTCATTCGGACCTATGTGATCTTTTCCCAAATTGGTAAAAATACCGATTTCAAACGGAATCCCAGCCGTTCTATGAAGCATCAGCCCCTGAGATGATACTTCCATGACAACACTGTCACACCCTGCCTCCACCATTTCTGCAAAATATTGGTGAATTGTAAATGACTCTGGTGTCGTATTTGCAGCCGGAATCTTCTTTTCTCCGATAACTGCCTCTATTGTTCCGATCAGCCCAACTTTATGTCCCACATTTTCCAGAATCGACTTAATCATATAGGTCGTTGTTGTCTTCCCTTTCGTTCCGGTAATTCCAATAATTTTTAACTTCTCTGCCGGATAACCAAAATATGCCGCTGACATCAATGCCAATGCATACCGGGTATCATTCACACGAATTACAGTCATCTCTTTCGGAGCTTTTACGTCCTTCTCCACAATAACCGCAGATGCACCTTTTTCCGCTACATCTGTAACCAATTCGTGCCCATCCACAACCGCACCACGAATACAGACAAATACAGAGCCCGTTTCTATTTTTCTGGAATCGTTTGCCAGTGTAGTAATTTCTATTTCATCTGTCCCCTGTACCACTTCATACTGTAAACGTTCTAATAATTGATTTAATTTCATTCTTATTCCTCTTTCAATCGATTTCTCCGCTTTTTACTGTCCTTTCCAGTATCTATTTAATTCAATTCTTGTTCACACATTTCCAACGCAGCTTCGATTACCTTATCCATATCATAATACTTGTAATTTCCAAGTCTTCCTCCGAAAATAACCGTCTTCTCTTTATCAGCCAACTCCCTGTATTTCTCAAACAACGCATTGTTCTGATCATTATTTACCGGATAGTACGGCTCCATGTCAATGTTCCACTCAGAAGAATACTCCCTGGAAATAACCGTCTTCTCCTGCTTTCCAAACTCAAAATGCTTATGCTCAATGATTCTTGTATACGGCACCTCTCTCTCCGTATAGTTAACAACTGCATTTCCCTGATAATTATCTGTGTCCAAAACTTCCGTTTCAAAACGAACAGAACGATACTCTAGTGCTCCTAGTTGATAACCGAAATACTCATCAATCATTCCAGTAAAGACCGTTTTCTCTGCAACATCTGGATTCTCCTTAATAAATGCAAAATAATCGGTATTCGTCTTCACATCAATTCCATCCAACATCTTCTCTACAATCTTCGTATAACCACCCATCGGGATTCCCTGATACCGATCATTGAAATAGTTATTATCGTAGGTAAAACGAACCGGAAGACGCTTGATAATAAACGCCGGCAAATCTTTGCATTCTCTTCCCCACTGTTTCTCAGTATAACCTTTTACCAGCTTCTCAAACACATCTTTTCCAACGAGAGACAATCCCTGTTCTTCCAGATTCTTCGGTTCTATAATTCCTGTTTCTGCTACCTGCTCAGCAATCTTCGCCTTTGCTTCCTGTGGAGTACGAATCCCCCACATCTTACTAAATGTATTCATATTAAATGGAAGATTATAAAGTTCATCTTTATATACCGCGATTGGCGAGTTAATATAATTATTAAACTCCGCAAACTGATTGATATATTCCCAGACTGTTTTATTAGAAGTATGGAAAATATGCGCACCATATTTGTGTACATTAATTCCCTCTATTTCCTCACAGTAAATATTCCCTGCAATGTGATCACGTTTATCAATTACCAGACTGGTCTTTCCCTTTTTCTTTGCTTCATGCGCAAATACCGCCCCATATAAACCAGCTCCCACTACTAAATAATCATATTTCATATCTGTTACTCCTTTTTCATTTTACGCACATATATCATATTTTGATATACCTTTTGCTATTATACAATAATTCTCGAAAAAAAACCACCGGTCATTCACATAACCGGTGATTCTTGTAAAATCATTTTTTTTCCACAAGAAATCCTTTCTCGCATAATGCCTTTTCAATCAGATTTAATGTTTCCTCACTGTCCGCGCTGATTTTATGATAATGATAACCAGATGTAATATTTTTTAAAGGACTTGATTTTCCATTGCGGATATCTTCCAGGAACTCTGCCACCCTTCTTCTGGAATCAATTTGAAGATTTGCCTCAAGCTTTCCATATACCTTGTGGTTTACCATAACATTTTCCACACATCCCCCCATATCTACAACTGTACACAATTCTTCTTTCAGATACTCATCTGTATGACATACTTTAAACACTCGTGCAACTCTGGGGGATGTATTCAAAAGATAGCCTCTATTGGTAGCAATCACATCATAACCTAACGCTCGAATCAAAGCAATATCTTGCACAATGACCTGCCTGCTCACACCATAAAACTCTGCCAGACTCTTGCCTGATATAGGAAATCCACTTTTCTGAATCTGATCGATAATTTCTGTCCTTCTTTCTGAACCTGTCATAGCTTTCTCCTTCTTCCGCAAATAATTTCCTGTTTCAAATTGCATGCAGATTTTTCAGAGAAATATCCAGAATCGGAGCAGAATGTGTCAATGCTCCACTGGAAATATAATCTACCCCGATAGCTGCCACATTGCTTATATTTTCTTTTGTCACATTTCCGGAACACTCTGTCTCTGCGCGTCCATCAATTATTTGGATTGCTTTTTTCATCTCTTCTGTAGACATATTATCTAACATAATGATATCTGCCCCTGCTTCCACTGCTTCCTTTACCATATCCAGATTCTCTACTTCTACTTCGATTTTACGAACAAACGGTGCATAATCTTTCGCCATCTTAATTGCTCGCGCCACACTTCCTGCAGCACCGATATGATTGTCTTTTAACAACACTCCATCAGAAAGGTTATATCGGTGATTATATCCACCTCCGACTTTAACCGCATATTTTTCAAAAATCCTCATATTAGGTGTCGTCTTTCTCGTATCCAAAAGTTTTGTATGAGTTCCATCCAGAAGCTTCGCCATCGAATTAGTATAGGTTGCAATTCCACTCATGCGCTGGAGATAATTTAATGCCACCCGTTCTCCAGAAAGCAACACACGGATATCTCCTGTCACTCTCGCCATAAGTTGTCCGTTCTTTATTCCATCTCCGTCTTTACATAAAAATTTCACTTCTGTATTCTCATCCAGAAGCTGAAATACCCGCTCAAATATCCCCAGTCCCGCAACAATACCATCTTGCTTGCACAGAAGTTCCACCTCTCCTTGAGCAGCCTCTTTCATTACAGAATTCGTCGTTACATCCTCACTAGAAATATCTTCCCGGAGTGCTTCTCTGATTAAATGATCCACTTGTAAATTCATGGTAATCTTATTCATCTTTCATATCCTCCCTGCTTTCTCTACAATATCTTTGGCTGCCTGCTTTGCAAACACAATACACTCCAACAAAGAATTGCTGGCCAGTCGATTTCTCCCATGTACACCGGTACAACTGGTTTCTCCTACTGCATAAAGATTTGGCATACTGGTTCTTCCAAAGGAATCCACCCGGATCCCTCCCATAAAATAATGCTGTGCCGGGACAACCGGTATACATTCTTTCAGAACATCATATCCTTCCTCCAGACATCTCTCATAAATATTTGGAAAATGTTTTAATATGGTTTCTTGAGAAATATGTTCCATAGACAGCCATACAAAATCTGTTCCATCCTCTTCCATCTGCTTGTAAATCGCTTTTGTCACCACGTCTCTTGGAAGAAGTTCATTCACAAATCGTTCTTTTTTCTTATTATAAAGAACTGCACCTTCTCCTCGCACAGATTCTGATATCAGGAATCTTCTGCCTGCCCTTTTTGAATACAATGTTGTAGGGTGAATCTGCACATAATCCAGATGCTCCATACACACTCCGTGTCTTTTTCCAATCTCGATTGCATCACCTGTCAAATGTGGATAATTGGTAGAGTGTTGATAGTTTCCTCCGATCCCTCCACTTGCCAGTACAGTATCTTCTGCCAAAATACGAATCGTTTCTCCTTCTCTTTCAGCCAAAATTCCAATACAACACCCTTTTTCCTCTATAATATCAGTCATTGCAGTATATTCAAAAAGCGTAATATTCTCTCTTTGTTTTACTTGTTCCAATAGTTTACTTGTAATCTCCTCCCCTGTAATATCCCTATGATATAAAATACGAGGCTTGGAATGTGCCCCTTCTCTCGTATATAGAAAAGAACCATCTTTCTGTTCAAACTCTACACCATATTTTACAAGGTCTCGAATCGCATCCTGGGATTTCCGTAACAAAATATCTACGGACTCCTTTCGGTTTTCATAATGTCCCGCTCTCATCGTATCTTCAAAATAGCACTCATAATCAGCGTCATCTTTCAACACGCAGATTCCTCCTTGTGCAAGAAAAGAATCACTACTTTCCAAATCTGTTTTTGTAATCATAAGTATCTTCTTTTCTTCCGGAAGGCTGAGTGCTGTAAACAGTCCAGAGGCTCCAGTTCCTACGATTACGACATCTGTTTTTTTCTCCACGTCTTTCCCCTCCAAACTCTATTGCGCCAATTCCAGCATCTTTTCGAGCGCTTTTTTCGAATTTTCTCTCAGCTGCTTCGGCACATGTACTTCATTTTCGCCCGTCTCCAGTACATGTAGAATCTTCTCAAGCGTAATCTGTTTCATATCTCCACATATAGGCTCTGTTTCGGTAAAATAAAATTGCTTGTCTGGATTTTGTCTCTTCAACTCATACTGTACCCCTGTTTCTGTACAGACAATAAACTCTTTGCACTCACTTTTTACAGCGTAGGAAATAATCCCTGCTGTACTTCCAATATAATCTGCCAGTCTGCGGACAGATTTAGTACATTCTGGATGAACCAGCACTTCTGCCTTCGGATGTGCTTTTTTTTCTTTTAATATTTCTTCTTTTTCCATCTTTTCATGTATCGGGCAATACCCTTCATTGAAAACAAAATGCTTCTCCGGCACCTGTTCCGCAACAAAATGCGCCAAATTTTTGTCCGGAATAAAAAATATGTTTTTTTGCGGAAGTGCTCTCACAATCTTTAATGCGTTGGCTGACGTAACACATACATCCGAATACTGCTTCAAATCTGCTGTTGAATTAATATAACAGACAACTGCAAGGTCTTCATATATATCACGCATTTTCTGAATTGTTTCTTTATCTGCCATATGTGCCATGGCACAATCTGCTTTCATATCCGGCATCAAAACCGTCTTTTCCGGATTCAATATCTTCGCGCTCTCACCCATGAAAGACACACCACAAAAAACAATTGTCTGCTCTTTTAATCCAACTGCCACTCTACTTAAATAGAATGAGTCGCCGATATAGTCTGCGATTTCCTGAACTTCAGGTCGAACATAATAATGAGCCAGAATCACTGCATTTTTTTCTTTTTTTAATTGATGTATTTGCTCAATAATAGTCATAATCAATCTCTTCTCCTTCAGTAAACTCCACTCATTATAGCACTCATTTTTACATGTGACAAGACATATGTGTAGTTGTATGTAAACACCATCTATATCCTGATAAGCTTTCGGTTTTCCTTTATTTTTCTCTTTCCATCGTATAGCCAAGAAAGTCTGCCGTTGCTTTTAGAAGCTTATGTATATCCTCTCTTTCCTTCGGATTGTCCACACCCAGAACCCCAAGGGTTTTGTTGTGACGTATCATCGATACTGTCACTCTGGAATCCCCATTTCCATCAAATCCATGTTCTAATTCGCTTGGAAAATGATCTTTTATGGACTCCTTGTCTTTCGCACACCACTCCCAACTTAGCTTCCATAACTTTCCACGCTTGCATGGTTCCAAAACATATGCTCGATCTCCTTGGCAGAACTCCCCTATATTTTTTAGCACATGAACCACAGACTGCTCTGTATCCGCTTCGCTGGCAAGTATTCTACAGATTTCAACAATTGCCCGTTTCAAATTCAGCCTTTTCTGAATTGCCTGACTTAAAATTTCCTTCTCTGTAATATCAATCGCCAATTCTACACGAGCTAGTCTCCCTTTCCAAGGAATCAGCTTATCTTTTATAATAAAATGTCTTTCAAGATACCTATTTTCCGTTTCCCAGATTAGAAACTTCTCTTTACACAACTGAGAGTTGGTGCAAAATTCACAAGGTTTATCTCTTCCTTGCAACACTTTATAGCATTTGCTGCCTTTATAATCATAAACCCCTGTCATTCGACGTCCGGCAGCATTCATATAGTACAATTCATGGGTTTCCGTATCACTGACATAGACTAGTTCTTCCATGCTTTCCGTGATATTTCCTATTTCTTCATTGCGTAGTTCTTCTAAAAGCGCTTTTCCCTCTCCAGCTTTCAGCTTGCATATATTGGCTTCTTTTTCCCGACGATCACAGTACTCTTTCGAGTCTGTACAAATATATACCTGTTCAAAAGTGTCAACTGTATAGGGTTTTGCAAAGAAATATCCCTGCAGAACATCTGCGTGTAATTCCTGTAGTGCAATCAGTTCCTCTATCGTTTCTACACCCTCGCAACAGACACTGATCTTGGTACTGTGGGCAAGTTCGATCATATTGCTAAGCAGGCGAAAATTATAAGCATTGCATTGAACACGATCCACAAAACATCGATCAATTTTTACTTCATCGATTTCTATCATTTTCAGGTAGCTGAGACTAGAATATCCAGTACCAAAATCATCAATAGAAATTCTGATTCCGTTTTGTTTCCATATATAAAATATTTTATTGAAATATCGATAGTTCTGAATTTGTATATTCTCTGTTACTTCTAGGGTAAGAGCATCTCCCGGCAATTGTGCCTCTTTCAAAATATTCAGAACCTTATCTGCAATTCCATCTTGTTGAAGCTGAATATAAGACATATTTACACTCATATGTAAATCAGGAATACACGCTCTCCACCTCTTACACTGAGAAACAGCTGTCTTTAAAACCCACTCTCCCACAAGACAAATCAACCTCGTCTGTTCCATCAATGGAATAAATTCTTCCGGGCTAATTCTTCCCTTCGTAGGAGAATCAAATCGCAGTAGTGCCTCGACACCGTAAATACTGAAATCCTGACTGTTGATTTGGGGTTGATATTCTACACTGAACCCTCTGTAGTTCTCCTGTATCCCTTTTTTTATTTCATTTAGAAGTTCCACTTGCTCCAAGTTTTTTTGATAATCATCTGACGAGAAAAAGACCAGCCTGTTCTTTCCTTCCTTTTTCGCCTTATTTAAAGCATTTTCTGCATACAAATAAACGGCACCGCCATCTGCACTCTCTTCACGTTTGTAGCTTACCGCCCCCGCTGAAACAGTACAAATATCTGTTAACGCTTTCTTTATAGAATTATAAAAGTTCACAATATCTTCTTCCTGTTTTTGGATAAAACTCACTGCAAAACAGTCCCCAGAAAGACGATATACTTCCATTGGATATCTGGTATACTTATCCAATGTTTCTGCAACACATTTCAGAACAGTGTTTCCATATATCCTTCCGTAGGTAATATTAATATTTTGAAAATTATCGATTCCCAGAATCATCAGGTATCCATCATACATTTTAAGATTCTGTCTAAAGTCGTCCATGAATCTCTCAGTACTGCATAACCCTGTCAGAGTATCGATCATATTTCTTGGCACAATTTCTGAAATACGACCCACAATGAGTAACGACTTTGTGGCCTCGTTTTTTCTCAATCTCCCCTTAACTCGAACCCATACCTTGTTCCCCATACAATCCATCATTCTACAATTGATATCAAACGATTTCATTTTTCCTTCAATCAGAAGATTGTAATAACGCTCCATGAGAGGACGATCTTTCGAATACACAATATCATTCCAATCGCTAAAACTATTTCCATCATCGCCTGCCGGAGGAATCGGAAACTTTTCACGAATCTTATCCGTAAAAAAAACACGCCCTAACGCCCAGTCATATATATATATATAATCATCAGTACTATCATCAAAAAACTGAAGCGTTTTGATATACTGTTGCAACAACTTAGACATCCCTATATTTTTTTCTTTCTCATTTGTACTGTTCATTTGATTTTCCTCCAGCCTTTTAACAAAAGAATTGACCTTCTCTTACCAGTATCAATATTACATACATTATATCAGTTCCCCAATACCCCCACAATAGAAATCAGCGTCCCCCATTATTTTTCTATTCTTTAAACACACCAACTTTCCTCTAATTCTTTTATCGGATAAATATCATTTTTAATAATTTTCTCTCCGTTAATATAGCCTGCAGTATATTTCCCACAACTGTTCCAACGCTTATTTCAACGTTCAAATATTCCAATTAGCAGAAAATGTCCGAATAACCTGTCAAATTAGGTCATTCGGACATTTAATTTCAAAGTGTGCCTGTTTACATGGGCTACATCATTTCCAGAATGATACCATCAGGATCTCGGAAGTAAAATGCTTTGCTTTTTCCGAAGCCTCCTGCAGTAAAATCAAAGTTCTGGGGTTCAGACAGACAATCCACCTGCATCACACTGCGGATATGCTTGTCACAAAACTCTTTTCTTTGTTTCGTTAGATTTAGGTCTTTCCTTTTTCGGAACCCCTTTGCGAAAGTGAGTTCCACAAGTCCCGCCCGTTCCAGCCCTGCTACAGCAGTACTGATGGTCTGTTTGGAATAACACCAGTTTTCGCAGAAAGTGTTCTGACACAAAGAGTGTTTTGTCTCACAAAAGGCATACAAAACCCACAACTGAACGTCCGGAAGTCCAGCTTTTTTGGCGCACTGATGATATTTCTTGATACATAGACTGTAAACGGACTAATGTCAATGCCCATCGTATACTATTTTTTCATAAGGACTTTTCTTCCTTGTATTAAAACAATGTTTTTACAGCCGGATAAATCTTTGTAAATTGCCGATATTTCTTTTCATATTTTCTGACAAGTTCTGGATCTGATTCTACAGTATCAATGACTTTTACTATATGATCTGTAGCTTCTTGTACACTATTGTATTCTCCGCATCCTACTGCTGCCAGAATGGCGCCTCCAAACGCCGGTCCTTCCTCACTTTCAATTACATCTACTTCTAAATTCATAACATTGGCAATAATTTTTTTCCAAAGCGGACTCTTTGCACCACCACCACAAATTTTTGTTCTGTCAATCTTGATTCCAATACTTCGTGCAACCTCAAGTGAATCCCGAAGTCCAAATGCAACACCTTCCAAAACTGCCTGTGTCATATCTTCTCTAGACGTATTCATAGACATTCCTATAAAAAGTGCTCTGGCATCTGGGTTATTGTGTGGAGATCTTTCTCCCATCAAATACGGAAGATAAAACACTGTATTCTCACCAAGTTTCTTGATTCCTTCCTGCTCCGCCTTAAAATCACTCGTCTTTAAAATTTCTTCATTCCACCACTTATTACATGAAGCTGCACTGAGCATACATCCCATCAAATGATAATAACCGTCTGCATGCGCAAACGAATGTAATGCATTATTTTTATCTACACCAAATTTACTATTAGAAATAAAAATTGTTCCTGATGTTCCCAGCGAAATATTGCAATTACCATCTCCTACTGTACCTGTCCCTACTGCTGCTGCCGCATTATCTCCTGCTCCTGCGATTATCTTTACTTCACATGGAAATCCCAATTCTTCTGCGATCTCCGCTTTCAAATTACCAACTATTTCGTAACTTTCGTAAAGATCTGGAAGCTGCGTTCTTGTAATGTGACAAATACTAAGCATTTCTTCTGACCAACATCTGTTCTTAACATCCATGAGCAACGTTCCGGAAGCATCAGATACATCTGTGCAAAATGTTCCTGATAATTTATAAGCAATATAATCTTTTGGAAGCATAATCTTCTCAATTTTTTTAAAGTTCTCTGGCTCATTTTCTCTCATCCATAAAATCTTAGGCGCAGTAAATCCAGCGAATGCAATATTCGCAGTATATTCAGACAGTTTATTCTTTCCGATATACTCATTTAAATATTTCGTTTCTTTGCCTGTCCTTCCATCATTCCATAAAATTGCCGGACGTATAATATGATCTTCGTAGTCCAAGACTACAAGACCATGCATTTGTCCTCCAAAACTAATTCCTTTAATCTGTGATTTATCCACATTTTTGGTTAAATCTTTTAACCCTCCCATAGTCTCTCGAAACCAATCTTCCGGATTCTGTTCTGACCATCCAGTCTGTTTAAAAAAAATAGGGTATTCACGTGATACAATATTCTGAATTTTACCTTCTCCATTCATGAGTAATAACTTAACTGATGAAGTACCCAAATCTACTCCTATATATAACATAATTTTTTCCTTTCCAAAGATGAAATGCCCCGGCTATATTTGCCAGGTCACTCAACTAAAATCTACTAAAACGGATTCTCTGTGTCATATCTTACATTTGCCGGCTGATTATATCCAATTTCTTTTACATCAACTCCAATGTATTTAAAGATCTCATATAATGCTTTACCATAATGCCCGAATGCAACTGCTCCATGATGTGGAAAATTGCGCTCAATCAAAACATGTCGATAGAATCGTTTCATCTCCGGAATAGCAAAAATACCAATAGAACCAAAGGATCTCGTAGCTACCGGAAGTACCTCTCCCTGCACAACATAAGCACGAAGTTTTGTATCAGCTGTACTTTGAAGCCTAAAAAATGTAATTTCACCCGGCGCAATATCTCCTTCAAGTGTTCCCTGTGTCACTTCTTCCGGAAGACTTCTTGCCATAATGAGTTGGTACTTCATCTGACAAAATGAAAGTTTCTTTGAGGAACCGTGTTCTTAATATCCAACAATGTCACCGCGTCTTGACTGACGCATGTCCCAATAAACTCGCTAAGAGCTCCATAAATATCTACCTCACATGATACTGGAATTCCTCTCGATGTAAGTCTACTATTCACATAGCAAGGAACGAA
>JAHHTO010000139.1 GCA_020024595.1 Schaedlerella sp. | reverse complement strand
GAAAAATATCTTCTTATAATTTTACAGTTGGACTGACAATTTCTATCATAATGGCAGCTTTGATTTTGCTTGGTTTTTTTTGGACTCCGTATAATCCGGAAGCGATGCAGGGCTCTTTGAAATTAAGTGCTCCAACACTGGCACATCTGTTTGGAACCGATCAGTTCGGGCGCGATGTTCTAAGCCGAGTATTAAGTGGAGCAGGAAATACTCTGATCATAGGATGTGGAACGATACTGATCGGAGGGAGTGTAGGCGTGATTTTGGGAGCAGTGACCGGATATTTTGGAGGATGGCTGGATGAAGGACTGATGCGTGTGAACGATGCGATTGCAGCATTTCCGAGTGTATTGCTTGCATTGGTGATAATCAGTGTTGCAGGAAGTGGAACGTACCGACTGATGATCGCTCTTGGAATTGCATTTATCCCTAGTTTTGCACGAGTAGTACGAGGGGAGTTTATGCGGCTTAGAGAGGCGGATTATGTGATCAGCGCAAAGTTGATTGGAGTTTCTACACCTAGAATTTTGTTCGTACATATCTTGCCGAATATTTTACCGTCATTGTTGTCTGCATTAGCAATCGGATTTAATAATGCGGTGCTTGCGGAGGCTGGGTTAAGCTATCTTGGGATCGGTGTACAACCTCCGGATGCGAGTTTGGGGCGAATGTTGTCAGAAGCACAGACCTATCTTGCAAGTGGACCATGGTGTGCTGTCTTTCCTGGACTATTCCTTGTAGTGCTTGTGCTCGGAATGGGACTGCTGGGTGAAGGGGTTTTGGACAGATTTGGAGGTGGCCGGTGATGTTGAGGGTAGAGGATTTATCCATTTGTTTTAATGATCGAGGAATACGTCAAGAGGCTGTAAAAAATGTTACATTTTCTATGAATAGCGGAGAAATTCTGGGGATTGTTGGGGAGTCTGGTTCAGGAAAAACAATGACAGCACTGACAATCGCCGGATTATTGAAGAAAAATGCAGAACTGAACTCAGGTTCAGTTTATTTTTCATATGCAGACCAAGAGCGTGATTTGCTCAAATTATCAGACAAAGAAATGCGAAAGTTGCAGGGAAATGAAATTAGTATGATCTTCCAAGAGCCGATGACAGCATTGAATCCGACGATGCGAATTGGGAAACAGGTAGAAGAAGCGCTGTATCTGCACACAAATCTGACAAAGGAGCAGCGGAAAAGAATGGTGCTGAAAGCTTTAGAAGATGTGGAATTGGAAAACCCGGAAAAACTGGTAAGTCAATATCCGCATGAACTATCTGGGGGAATGCGTCAGAGAGTGATGATTGCTGCGGCTATCATATGTCGTCCGCAGCTTTTGATCGCAGATGAACCGACAACAGCATTAGATGTCAGTACGCAGGAAAGTATCTTGAAGTTGTTGAAAAAGCTGAATCAAAAGTACGGGATGAGTATACTTTTTATTTCCCACAATCTCAGGGTTGTCAATATGCTTTGTCAGAAAGTTCTGGTGATGAAAGATGGGGAAATTATAGAAAGCGGAGGGACTGCTGAGGTATTTATCAATCCGAAACACGAATATACAAAGAGATTAATCGCAGCCATTCCCACAAGAACGTCACAGAATCGATATTATGCACTGCTAAAAAAGAAAGCAGGTGAAAGAGATGTCTAAGCAGGAAGAGGAAAAGTTGGTTTTAGAACTCCATCATGTGAATGCGTATTATAAAGAGGGGAAAATACGGCGTCAGGTTTTAAAAGATGTATCTTTTGCACTTTATGAGGGGGAAATGGTAGGGTTTGTGGGTGAAAGTGGAAGTGGAAAGTCTACATTGTGTAAGTGTATATTAGGCCTTTTGAAAGACTATGAGGGGGAAGTGATCCACTATACTCAGTATCCCCAGATGGTATTTCAGGACCCGTTTGCTTCTTTAAACCCAAGGAAGACAATAGGCTGGATCTTGGAAGAGCCACTTCGTATTCGAAGAGAGGGGACAAAAGAAAGTCGGCGTGCTAGGGCAGAAAAAATATTGGAAAGAGTAGATTTACCAAAAGAACTATATGACCGATATCCTCGAGAATTGAGTGGAGGGCAGCGTCAGCGTGTCAGTATTGCATTGGCTCTGATGACTGGAACAAAGTTTATTCTGGCGGATGAACCGCTTTCTGCGCTTGATGTGACGGTTCAGGCACAGATCATTAAACTTCTCAAAGAATTGAAGGAGAAGGAAAATATATGTTATCTGTTTGTATCCCATGATCTGGATGTGGTTAATATGCTTTGCGACAGAGTATTGGTGCTTGCAGATCAGGAGGTACACTGGCTAGAATAAGTTTACCATATGAAGAAAAGTGTTTCAGAAAAAGCAGCAGAAAGATTAGCCAGTGTGAGAAAAAACGATGCATTGATTTTTTGAAGCGAGAAGAGTAAAATGATACAAGAAATTGTGGGGATACCAGAGGAAGGAAACGCATGAGAACATATAAAATGACAGTTGCTTATGATGGCTCAAGATTTCGGGGATGGCAGAGACAGCCGGATACAGATTTGACTGTGCAGGGAGTGTTGGAAAGAACTATCAGTGAATTGGCCGGATACTCTGTAGAAGTCTACGGTTCAGGGCGTACAGATGGAGGTGTTCATGCAGCGGGACAGACAATAAGCTTCAGGTTGTCCGGTAAAGTAGATGAGGCTCAGTTTTTGGAACAGATGAATAAAATACTGCCGGAAGATATACGTGTTCTGAATATGAAACTTGTGAAAAATAAATTTCATGCAAGGTATAATGCCCGTGGGAAGTGTTATGAATACAGTATTGATATCGGCGAACGAGCAGGGGTGTTTTCTAGAAAATATACCTTCCACTATCCACATGATTTGGATGTGAACAGAATGCAGACTGCTGCTGATATATTGATAGGAAATCATGATTTTGCAGGATTTACAGACAGAATAGATGAACATTCTACGATAAGACGGATTTATAACATCACGGTGAAAAAGAGTGGAAATCTTGTGAAGATTGAATACAGGGGCAGTGGATTCATGTATCACATGGTACGCATTTTGACGGGAACATTGTTGGAAGTTGGAGGCGGAGAGCGTACGGTAGAAAGTGTTGGTCATATTTTGAAAAATGGCGTTCGTGCAGAGGCGGGGTTTCTTGCACCTGCATGTGGATTATGCCTCAAAGGTGTATTCTATAAAGAGGAAGAGATTATGAAATCTGTGATTTAATAAAGAAAGGGTGGTGTTAGGCGGATGAAACTGGTATCATGGAATGTGAATGGAATCCGTGCTTGCGTGCAAAAAGGTTTTCTTGAGTCTTTTAAAGAAATTGATGCGGATATATTCTGCATACAGGAGACAAAGATGCAGGAAGGACAATTGGAACTTGAATTGGACGGATATTATCAATATTGGAATTATGCGGTGAAGAAGGGGTATTCTGGAACCGCAGTATTTACAAAGAAAAAGCCATTAAGTGTGGTAAATGGAATAGGCATTGAGGAGCATGATCAAGAGGGGCGTGTGATTACTTGTGAGTTTGAGGATTTTTATTTTATAACAGTATATACACCGAACTCTCAAGATGGCTTGAAACGGCTGGAGTACAGAATGCAATGGGAAGATGATTTTCGGACATATTTGAAAAAGCTAGAAGAGCATAAACCGGTTATTGTAACCGGAGATATGAATGTTGCACATCAGGAGATTGATTTGAAGAACCCGAAAACAAATCGGAAGAATGCTGGATTTACAGATGAGGAACGCAGTAAGTTTACGGAATTATTAAATGCTGGGTTTATCGATACGTTCCGATACTTTTATCCGGATCAGGAAGGTATCTATTCTTGGTGGTCCTATCGATTTAAGGCAAGAGAGAAAAATGCGGGATGGAGGATTGATTACTTTTGTGTATCGGAAAGTCTGAAAGACCGGCTTGAAGATGCGGAGATATTGACAAATGTATATGGTTCTGATCACTGTCCGGTGGTACTGGAACTGAAATAAAATTTATAGGAGGCGGTTATAGTGACAAAAATTGATATCATTTCCGGCTTTTTAGGTGCTGGAAAAACAACGTTTATTAAAAAGATGCTGAAAGAGGCGTTTGTCGGAGAGCAGGTTGTTCTTATTGAAAATGAATTTGGGGAGATTGGAATTGATGGAGGATTTCTCAAGGATTCCGGAATTGAAATCAGAGAAATGAATTCCGGCTGTATTTGTTGTTCGTTAGTGGGAGACTTTGGGGTAGCTCTGAAAGAAGTAATAGACACATATCATCCGGATCGAATTTTGATCGAGCCATCCGGTGTAGGAAAACTATCTGATGTAATTAAGGCGGTTCGGGATGCAAATGCAGAAATTGATGCAGCGTTGAACAGTTTCACAACAGTTGTAGATGCAACAAAATGTAGAATTTATAGTAAGAATTTTGGAGAATTCTTCAGCAATCAGATTGAATATGCAGGTGTGATTATTTTAAGCAGAACGGATAAGGCAAAGCCGGAGAAGATTGAAGAAAGCGTAGCGATTCTGCGTGGATTGAATGAGAAGGCTCCGATTATCACAACACCGATTGAACAATTGAGTGGAACAAAGCTTTTGGAGACTATGGAAGGAAGCAAATCTCTGGAAGAAGAACTTCTTGCAGAGGTGGTGTGCCCAGTGTGCGGAGAGCATCACGACCATGAACACCATCATCATGACCATTGTGGCTGCGGACATGCCCACGAACATGAACATCATCACGACCATGAACATCATCACGATCACGATCATCATGAACATTGCAGTTGCGACCATGAGCATCATCATGATCACCATGGGCATCATCATGCAGATGAAGTATTTACAAGCTGGGGAAGAGAAACAACGAGATCATATACCAAAGAGCGTATTGAAGGAATTCTTTGTGCTATTGAGCAGGATTCTTCTTATGGAACGATTCTTCGTGCAAAGGGGATTGTAGCAGGAGAAGACAGTACATGGATTTCCTTTGATATGGTTCCGGAAGAACATGAGGTACGAAGTGACACAGCAGAATATACAGGAAAAATTTGTGTGATTGGGTCTAAGTTGAATGAAGAAAAATTAGCAGAGTTGTTTGGAGTATAAAAAATAGACAGGAAAGGAGAACTTTGCAATGAGTGAACCGGAAGTATTGGTCTATTTAATGACAGGGTTTCTGGATAGTGGGAAAACAGAATTTCTGAATTTTACATTAAAGCAGGATTATTTCCAAATTGATGGAACGACGCTTTTGCTTCTTTGTGAAGAGGGAGAAGAAGAGTATGATGCAAAGGAAATGAAACAATATAATGTTGTGGTGGAGTCGATAGAAAGCCAGGAAGAACTGACGGAGGATTATCTGCTTGAATTGGATATCAAATATCGTCCGGAACGTGTAGTGATTGAATACAATGGTATGTGGAAAGTTAGTGATTTTGAAAGTATGCATCTGCCTGATGGCTGGGGGATTGAACAGAAACTGACAACAGTAGATGCAAGTACATTTCAGATGTACTTGACGAACTTAAAGCCCTTGTTTGTGGAAATGGTTCGTGGGGCGGAGATGGTACTCTTTAATCGCTGCACAGATGTGAAACCACTGGCTGGTTACCGTAGAAGTGTGAAAGTCGTCAGTCCGCAGGCAGAAGTGATTTTTGAGGATGATGATGGAGAAATTGAGAATATTTTCCAAGATGATGTACCGTATGATATGAATGCTCCTGTGATTCAAATTCGACCGGAAGACTATGGAATCTGGTATGTAGATATGATGGAAAATCCAGATAGATACCGGGGAAAAACAGTAGAATATTCAGCCAGGGTAATGAAACCGAAGAGTTTTCCGTCGAAGCTATTTTTTCCGGGAAGGATGGCGATGACTTGTTGTGCGGATGATACGACATTTTTGGGATATGTTTGCAAAAGTGCATATACTCCAAAATTAAAAGCAGGACAGTGGGTGACAATCCGGGCCAAGGTGAGATATGAGAATCTGGCAATGTATCACGGAAACGGTCCGGTACTTGAGGCGGAGTATATTGAAGTGGCTGATGAGATTCCAGAACTGGTGTATTTTAATTGAGATGTTTGTTGTACTAGTGCATAATGTGTAAAAATGCTGAAATAGGTGGGTAGGATGGAAAAGAAATTTGATGTAATTGCAATGGGGGAGTTGTTGATTGATTTTACAATGAACGGACAGAGTGACCAGGGAAATGATATGTTTGAAGCGTGTCCGGGAGGAGCTCCGTGTAATGTGCTGGCGATGTTAAATAAACTGGGAAAGAAAACAGCGTTTTTAGGAAAAGTTGGTAGAGATCAGTTCGGAAAGTTGTTGCGAGAAACACTGGAAGAAGTGGGAATCG
>JAHHTO010000138.1 GCA_020024595.1 Schaedlerella sp. | reverse complement strand
GTGTGTGTAAAGTGTATCTACAAACGCAGCAGGATTAATGCAGTTGACATCATAGAGATCAATGTGCATTGGGATCAGAAGTTTTGCATTTACTTCTTTTGCAAGAAATACAGCTTCTGTAACATTCATATTTCCGATAATATCGTTTTGAAGTTTATAGTAGTCTCGTCCGTTTACCGGTACCATCATGATATCGATATTTTTTATTCTTTCGGATAAACCTTCATATATGCAGCAGTCACCTGCATGATAGATGGAGATATCTCCGATAACAATCTTGTATCCAAGTTCAAAATAATTACCATTTTCATCTTGATGCAAATCTTCATGGGCAGATGGAATCGGAATTACATTACAGCTGTCCAGTTCAATTATTGTGTCAGCAATCGCACCTGACAGATTTTCAGAGGCAATTCCATAGGCAAGAAGTTTATCTTTTACAGGTTCCGGTGCGAAAAATTTTGCACTTGGGTTATTTTTTGCGAGGACACTGAGTGTCGCAGGGTCCATATGATCATAATGATCGTGTGTGCAAAATATATAGTCTACAAAATTCAAGTCGTCTGCACTGATCGGAGCGGGATATTTGCGTGTCCATTTTATAGTTTCGGTGCAACAGTTCTGATCTACAAAGTCTGATAAATAAGGATCTATCAGAATGTATTTGTTCTTGTATTTTATTAAGATTCCCTCTTGTCCAAGATAGAAAATCGCAATTTGATTCTCCGCCAGTTTTGTATCCAAAATAAACTTTTTTTTCACAGTCATCCCACCTTCCTGCAATGCTATTAAGTTCTATATTGACAATTATATCACGGTGTGATAAATTATGCAATAAGAAATAGATGGGAAAATATTTTGGAGGTGCTTATGGATGCAGTAGTAATCAAAAAACCAGGTTGTGTAGCGTTAGAGCAGGTCAAGATTCCGGAACCACCAGTGGGATTTGTTCGAGTGAAAGTGAAAGCAGCAGCTATTTGTGCAACTGATCTGGAGATCCTTGATGGGAATATACCGGCAAATTATCCTCTTATTCCTGGTCACGAGTGGAGCGGAGTTGTTGATGCAGTGGCAGAGGATGTGGATAAAAGATGGGTTGGACGGCGTGTGGTAGGAAGCTGTGATGTTGTCTGTCTCAAATGCGAAGCATGCAGAAGTGGAAATTGGAGATATTGCAATGATTTTGAGGAGATTGGATTTAAGCGAAATGGTGCATACGCAGAATATGTAATTGTTCCGGCGTATGGTCTTTGTGAACTTCCCCAAAACGTGTCATTTGTGCAGGGGGCGTTCTGTGAGCCGCTGGGAGTCGCACTTGGAACGCTTGAAAAAGCAGGAGCAAAGTTTAATGATACATTAGTGATTTTGGGAGCCGGATCTATCGGCCTTTGTATTCTAGCCGCAGCAAAGGCAATGGGAATGAGAAATATTGTAGTTGTAGCAACGTCAGAGAAACGTCTTGGAATTGCAAAACAAATGGGAGCGTTTCGTACGATTGCCACAGATGATTGTGATTTGGTGGAAGAGATGAAGAAGATTCATCCGAATGGAACGGATGTTGTAATTGATGCAACAGGGATTGAGGTTTGTATCCAGCAAAGTTTAAAATTGGCGAGAAAAGGCGGAACAGTAGCACTTGCCGGATATGGCAGAGGAAAAGTGATGAATATACGAATGGATGATATTCATATTAATAATCTGCGTGTGGTGGGCGCAGGAAACAACTGGAATCAGCATAAAAAAGCGGTAACATTGATGGAAAATGGTCTGGTGAATATTGAACATTTTGCAACGAATCTGATTCGATTAGAAGATTTTAACGAGGGGTTTGAATTGGCAAGGAAACGTCCAGAAGGCTTTGTAAAGGCGGTTTTTGTTCATGAATAAGAAAGAATGTATACTTGGCATTGATCTGGGAACATCCTCGGTGAAGCTGATTTTAAAATACAGGGATGGAAGCACGGTAAAAACAAAGGAACAATACGAGGAAAGGAACCCCTCTGGCTGGTGGAAAGCGGTGATACGGGCGATGTCAAAACTTGATCTGGAGGGGCTTGCAGCGATTGGTTTATCATCTCAGGTGGGCACATATATTGTGGATGGAATATGTGTAATTGAGTGGAACAGCAAAGTGGGTGCCGAAGAGCTTGCTGAAATAAAAGAATGCTATAGCAACGAATTGTTCATAGAAGAGATTTCTATGCCTCATCCCAATATTGTTTCTTATCCAATTCCAAGGCTTAAGTATATAAAAAAGCATTACCCAGAAGCAAAAAAAGTGTGTCAGCCTAAAGATTTTCTCTGTGAAATGCTTATCGGAAAATGTGTGAGTGACAAATATTCATGGAGAGGGTTGGCGAATCTGGAGATAAATCAGTATAGCCGTAAATTTTTAGAGGTTATTGGAGTTGACGTTCATGTGTTGCCGGAACTTATAGAACTTTCAGAACCGGCGGGCTATACAAAAGAAATTCAACTTGATACGAAAGTGTTACCGATGGGCGTTCCTGTTTTTGTGGGGATGAATGATTTTTTTGCTTCAATTTTGGGAATGGGTGTATGTATGCCAGGAGATCTGTTTGATATTTCAGGAACGAGTGAACATCTTGGAATTCTGCAAAAAACAGTGAGTCTACATACGAATATGGTAAGTGGACCATATGTGAATGAAAATGTACATTATGGAGTGACAGCTTCCAGTGGAATTTCTCTTGAATACGGCCTTCGTGTATTTGGGTATGAGGGAGTTACGCTAGAGAGCAGCCTTGTAAAGAAACCACCCATATTTTTGCCGTATCTGAATGGAGAACGTGCACCAATATGGAACGCAGACGCACGAGGAATGTTTTTTGGAATAGGCCCAGAGTGTAAAAAAAGTGATATGGCATATGCGATATTGGAGGGCGTGGCATTTAGCTTGTACCATATTTATGAATGTATGGAGAAACCATTTGTGAGGTCAATCCGCGTTTCTGGTGGTGCAGCGGTAAATGATACACTGAATCAGCTGAAAGCAGAACTTTTTGACGTACCGCTGTTTGTTATGGAAGAAAATGATACATCTGCACTCGGAGCATATATGATTGCAGCAGTCGGCATAAAATGGTTTAAAAATTTTGATGAGGCAAGAGAACAGGTGTGTAAGGTTAAGGAAGTAATAAAACCTTGTGGAAAATATAAAAGAATTTTGAAAAAAAGATTTGCAGTGTACAAAAAGCTGTACCCTGCGGTAATCCAACAATATGAAGAAATGAGGAGGATATAAGATATGAGTTGTGTGATTCTTGGAGCTGGAAAAATCGCCAGAGGATTTATTGGTCATTTATTGTATCTGAGCGATATTCCGTTTACATTTGTGGAAAAGACAGAGTCTTTGGTTAATTTGATCAATGAACGTGGACAGTATACAGTTAATATTTTGGGAAACAGTGATAAAAATTGTGTGGTAAAAGGGGTGCATGCGCTCAATTTTTCGGAAGAGAACAAAGTGATCGAAGCAATTTCAGAGGCGGACACGGTATTTACATCAGTAGGCGGGAAAAATCTGGAGACACTTGTACCGATACTGATAAAAGGCATTGAAAAGAAAGCAGAAAAAGGTGGAAATTTAAATATTGTTACATGCGAAAATTGGAAACTTCCGGCAACAATTTTAAAGAAAGGTGTAGAAGAAGGAATTTGTGAAAATGTAAGATCTTACCTGAAAGAATGTGTCGGAATAACAGAAGCAGTAATCATGAGATCTGCTATTGAATCCGATGCAGAACTTTTGGAGAGGGATCCTTTGATCGTAAATGTGCAGAACTACTGGGAACTTCCAGTTGATGCTTCTAGAATTGTAGGACAACTTCCGGATATTCAAGGGCTAAAACTAATTTCGGAATTTACAGGATTTCTGGAAAGAAAGTTTTATACATACAATGCGGCAAATGGAACAACGTCCTATTTGGGCGCACTTCTCGGATACGAAAAGATTGCAGACGCAGCTCATGATGAGAGAATCCTTAAAATTCTGGACGGTGTTTATCAGGAAACAGCACAGGCATTGTCGAAAAAACATCATTTTCCGTTGGAGGAGCAGCTGGCCTTTACACTGACGTCAAAAAATAAATTACAGGATTATACAATTGTCGACTTTATTGAAAGAAATGCACGTGATCCGCTGCGTAAGTTAGGGAAAGATGACAGACTTGTTGGGTCAGCGCGTCTTGTGGAGGAATATGGGGTTGAACCGCATAACCTTTGTATTGCAATTGCCGCAGCAATATACTATGTAAGTGAGGGCGATGAATTTGCAAGAGAATTAGTGCGCATGAGGAAGGAAGAAGGCGTTGATAAAATCCTTTCAAAAGTTTGCGGACTGGAACCGGATGGGCATTTGGGAATGTTGACCAAGTCAAAGATAAAATTATTGAAAGAGTGGGGATGGATTAATGAGTAAAGTTGCAGTAGTCGGGGCAGGAAAGACCGGACGAGGATTTATCGGAAGACTGTTAAAAGAGGCAGATGAAGAAATTATTTTTATTGATAAGAATGAAAGACTCGTCAATGCATTGAATGAGGCAGGGAAATACCGTGTGAATTTTTTTGGAAATGTAAGAGAGCCGCTTGTTGTAGATAATTTTAAAGCGTATACATGGGAAACGGTATCACTGGATGGAGTGGAACTGATTCTTGTATCGGTAGGAGGACAGAATCTCTCCGATGTTGGAGAAAATCTTAAAAAACTTCTCGATGGTAACAAACATTATTATATTATTACAGGAGAAAATGCTTCCAATCCTTCAGAAACACTTAGAAATGCTGTCGGAAAAGAAAATATTTCAGTGAGTGAGGCCACTGTATTTTGTACAACGATTGAAGAGAATGGATTGGATATCAATTCAGAAAATTACCCCTATTTGCAATGCGATGCAGATTTATTGGAAGGTTATGTTCCGGCAGTTAAGCAAATTAAACCAATCCGTAAGTTTTCGAATTTCTTGACAAGAAAACTTTATACATACAATGCAGCAAGTTGTGTAATTGCTTATCTTGGTTGGGTCAAAGGTTATATAAATTATGCAGATGCAGCCAATGATGAAGAAATTTTGAAATTGCTGGATGAAAATTATAAAGTGACAAATAAAGTGCTCTGTATGGAGTTTGCTTATGAAAAAGAGGATCAGGAGGAATTTGCGCTTCTGTCTAAAAAGAAATTTTGTGACAGAACGATTGTAGATACTGTTTCGAGAAATGCGAGAGATCCACAGAGAAAACTTGCAGCGTCAGAGAGAATTATGGGACCGATCAGGTTGATCCACAAATATGGAGAGGACGCGTCTGTGTTAGAAAAAACGGCGGCAGCAGCAATCCTTTATCGGGCAGAATGGGAGGATGCTTGGACGAAAATTCAGGCAGAAAAAAGCCCGGAACAGATATTGGAGGATATCTGTGGTGTGAAATCAGGGGAACAGATTTTTGATAATATCATGAAATATATAGAAGAGATAAGAGCGGGGTTGTAGAATAGAAGAAATTAAAAAAACTTTATCCCCCTTTCGTATTATGATTTGATGACAAAGCTCCCTAATGGAAGATACAGTGCTAATATGTGCTTATTTATAATGAATTTTAGCACATTCATTGACTTTCGTAATTCTACACTTGCAAAGTGGTAATGTTGAGATGAGTAGTAGAATTTATATGTATGACATGATATAATATAATAATAAAACATAAAATTTTATTTTACATATATGACTTTAGTCATAATGTGAGTATGTTAATTCCCAAATGTGGGTGATTTCATAACTAAGAGATAAAATTGAAGGTCTCATAGCGAAATGCTATGGGGCCTTTTTGTTTTAAGAAAAGGAGGAAAGGAACAGAAGCTTCGAAGTTTTATTAAAGTACTCAGAGAATTGAGCGGAAGGTATGTTATATGGGATGTTTGGTCAGGTTTTGTCAATATTTCACACCATATCACATATCTGAATTTATAGCTGAAATTACAGTGGAGGATTTCCAAAAAGAACCAATTATAATTAATGAACCTGCATGTGGGTCAGGAGTAAATTTAATTGCAGCAGTAAATGTAATGAAAAAAAGAGGAATCAATTATCAGCAAAATGCTTATTTTGTAGCACAAGATTTAGATCTTCTGGTAACAAAAATGTGCTTTATTCAATTATCTTTAATGGGATGCCCTGGAGTGATTATTATTGGAAGCTCATTGATAGGAAACACTGAAGGAATGGAGCGCTGGTACCCTCCGTTTTATTTTATTTGTGGAAGATAGATTTTGAATAGGCATAAAAACAGAAGAGAAAAAGAAAGAATATTATGAAAGAAAACTGATTGAATAGAAAAAAACTCAGGATG
>JAHHTO010000137.1 GCA_020024595.1 Schaedlerella sp. | reverse complement strand
TTTGATGAAGAAATAACTTTTTATCGTGATCTCGACAAAATGTGTTGCGAGCAAAACACTTACGGCAATGTGAGATTTGCATGTACTTCCTTTCATCAAAAATATAATAGCAGCGACTTGCTGTTTCCGTATGATAAATATACAAGTGAAGAACTATCTCAGGATAAGGAATATTTCCGCCAATGCTGTGAAGATAATTTGAATATTGTGTATGATTGCTTAAACAAGTTAATGGAGGTGTCAGAGACTTCCTCTTTGGAAATTTTTGTTACCGAAGGCTATGACGATATTTTTGGGAGAAAGCGCTGCACATTGAATGAAATGAAAGAAGATCTGCTTTCTCAGATGGAAACTGTATGTTTTATTGATTCCTGTATTTATCAAATACATCATTGATTGTGTAATTGCAACATCCGCGTAAATTAGGAGAAAGATAAAATGAGCAGGCTGAAGTACAATGGATATATTATGCAGAGAAGGAAAAAGTCGGAATATAGTGGTATAGATGGAGATAACTGGTATTTAAACGATTGCAGCGAGAATCCATTTTTTGAAGAATTTTACAATGAAAACATAGATAAGGCTTGGAATCATTTGGATTATGTAGATTGCTGTGCAGATGAATCCTATATAAAGAAATATATAGATGAATCAGTAAAAATGGGCATCGCGTTTCGGGTGTTGCTGTGTGCTACCTGCAAAAGCCATCCAAGCATCAATGGGGAAGCGTTAAAAACACAGGTATTGGGGTATGATGTTGCTTATTCTGGCGGAAGTTATTACTCCTGTATCCTAAATGATATTATTTCTGGGAGAATAAAGGAATTTAAAGAGATTGTCTTAAATGAAAATGGATTATTTGATACGTATGAAGAGGCAGAGCAATTTACACAAATTAGAAATGAGCTGCGAAATTCTGGGTATGGATATATGTTTGAACAAGGAGATTTTATTATATATAAGATGATGGAAGTCATCTTTTGAAATGAGTGCCATCATGCAGACTGTCGGAGTGTGACGAAACAATTTAAGAGAATGTATCCAAGGTATTAATCATCAGGAGAAAGGCAGGAGAGTGGAAAAATGGATAAATTTAATTTTTACAAGAAAAAATATGAGGCTATGGAAGCGTTTTATAAATGGATTGATCAGGGAATTGAATACAATGTTGCAGCCGAAAAAGCTATAGATTGCAGCAATTTTGAATTAGGAGGAATGGATGATATTATGTTGGAGATAACAATAGCAACCAGATATGCCAGAAGTGGGAACAAGAGAGATATATCAGAGACCTTCAAAAAAAGATTGGAAAGAATCATACCAAAAGCTAAAATATTAAACTTAAAAGAATATGGTTTAACGGATGATGAAATAAAAGTTTACAATGAAGATATGATGGACGCAGAATGGTTTACTCAAAAATAGAATGTTGGAAGTATGATGTCAAGTGCCTTTTGATAGTATGATAGATTGCGTATCTATATTTCACTTGTAAGACAATGCAGGAGGGTGAAAAATGAGAAAAATTAATTTTTATAAAAAGAAATATCAAGCTTTGCAATCATTTTATGCATGGGTTGACTACGGGAGTGAATATGATCTTGCAGTGGAACAAGCCTTATATTATAGAGGGTGTGAGTGGGAAGAAATTGATGAAATTATAGTGCATATAACAATAGCAACTAGATATGCCAGAAGTGGAAAAAATATAGCAGAGGACTTTAAAGAGAGATTGGAAAGTACAATACCAAAAGCTAAAATGTTAAATTTAAAAGAATATGGTTTAACGGATGATGAAATAAAAGTTTTCAAGGAAGATATAAAGGAAGCAGAATCATTGATTTAAGTGGTATGATACCGTACAGCTTACTGGATTCGAATGAAGTAAAATAAAAGCATCAGGGAGAGTTTGAAAAATGATTACAAAAGCAGAAGCTGTTTCATTTTTAAGGGAACATCAACCCATGCCGCAGGATCAAGAACTGACAGAAGAAGAAATAAAGAAATATGAAGAAGTCAGAACTTTTTTTATCAAGAACCCAGATGAACAGTGTATTCCATTATTTCTAAATTCATTTGGCGGAAAAGATGGTCTCGGGGTCTATCAAATGGTTGAAGATGTTCTTGTAATGTACGACAAAAAGATTGTACTCCCTTATATTTTGCACGCATTTCGTAGTTCATATGGAAGTGTACAGTATTGGTGTATTCAAATTGCATCCAATTTTCCAGATGAAAGTTTGTTTTTGCCATTGGTTCATTTTTTGCAATCAGAAGATCTGGATATAAAAGCGGCGGCAATCATAGCAATCGCACAGTTAGCCTTAAATCATATAAAAGGGTATGAGATATTAAACATTCTGAAAGAAGAAATGAAAAAGATATCTGATGAAGAGACCAAAGAATTGGTTGCGGAAGTATTGGCAGAGATTCAAAGCAATATTCGAGTATAATTCACACAAACCCCTGATATCCGGCGAAAGGTGTTTACGGTATAGAGAGGGGATGTGGGCATCATGATTTTTGATGTGAAAGAAAGCACAAGAACAGGATGGGGATGCGATGAAAAAATATTCTATTACAAAGTATGAAAGAAGAAATATTACGGGACAGGAGGAGTGGACAGCAATCAGTGATATCGGGAAAGCATACAATGGCATAATTTTGAGTGTACAGGCATATAAGAAAGTCGAAGATGCATATGTAAATGCCATATTAGAAATCATGGAATATATGCATATAGAGTATCTTTGGATCAAGAATGTGTTTCGATGGAAAGATTTAAAGAAGGATATCCAGGTACATAAGGAGTTAAAAGGACTATATACGGATGCTATGCTGAAAATTTATGAAGAGGTACAAGAGGGACAGCGCCTGGATCGGGAGCATGTAAGTGATTTGATACGGTTGGAGCTGAGAGAAGATATCGGAGGTTTTCTATATATGCCGTATCGCTTAAAGGTGTTTATCGGATATGATTATCTGATGGGTGTGCATACATCAATGGCTTTAGAAAATCTGTTTGAACGCATCACAAAATTGGGACTCAATATATATCAGTTTATTTAACTGTATTATTGGGCGATATCCAGTAGCGGGAGAGTGAAAGCCACCTAGCTAATTTTGCCATTTTGAGTTGGAATTACAGTTTCTCAAGTGGTCAGCCGGAGCTGGAGCGGTGGAAATACAGCTTACGAGTACGACTTACAGGGAAACCTGCTCGCGGCAACCGGAACGGAAGGACTGGCTGCGTTTTCCCTATAATGCGTTCAATCAGCAGACGGCTGTTGCTATGCCAAATGGGAATCGGCTGGAAAGTCGGTATGACGCGGAATATTTGCGTGCCGGAACGGCCCAGAATGGAAGCATAACCAGTTTCTCATATTATAATGGGGAACTTCTTGCCGAGAGCAGTTCAGACGGCGATGTGATAAGCCGCTATATTCTGGGCTACGGTGTGGCGGCAGGATGGAATCGGGAAAAGGAGGGATATCACCCCTATCATCTGGATGAGCAGAACAGCACCGCTTACATCACTGGAATAAATGGAGAAATTGAGAACCATTACGAGTATGATGCGTTTGGAGTTGTTCAGACCCATCAGGAAGAGATACATAACAGGATCCTCTACACAGGACAGCAGTATGACCAGAGCAGCGGACAATACTATCTGAGAGCAAGATACTATAATCCAGTAGTGGGAAGGTTCTCGCAGGAGGATGTGTACCGCTTAATGACCCTAGTAATAATCATTATGATTATTAATTACACCATATATAAGGTGGAGGCGCTATGAAAATGTGGAAAGAATATAATGATAATATTATTAATTATTTTGATTGCTCTGAAATAAAAAATAAGTTTAATGATAAAAAGATATCTGTATTTAGCTATAATGCATCTGATATACATATCATTAAGGAAGAATTTTTTAATTACTGTAAAAATGAGATTTTGATGGACTTAACAAATGAAAAAGAAGTGTATATTTATTTTTTAGCTTTAGAAAAAGTAAATGATATAAATTCTAAAGTTGAAAAATATAAAAAGTGTTGGAAAAAGATATCCACTGAGATTGATTTAGATTTTTTACAGTTAGGAGCAGAGATAAAAGTTCTAAAATCCGATGACTACTATTATTTTGCAGTAGCAAAAACAGAATTATGCAATCTCGATAAAGTATTAAGAATACTAGACATGAAGAATAGGTATTGCATATTTCTTAGCGATAAGGATTACATGATAGAAGATGAAGAGACAGCTAATAGAATAAGTGCGTTTTTGGTGTTAAATAAATATGGTGAGATTGATTATGGAGAATTTATAGAATTAAGTATGAAAAATGATGATATTGCTTGCCGTTATGGAATTGATTCTATTGGAATTGAGTTAGCTTTTATTGTTAATCATGATAGTATGTATAACTTCTTTACAAGACGTGCGCTAGATCATCTATTACCTCTATGACCATGCAGGAAGGCTCAAGGAGCAGAAGGAGGAGCTCGACAGTAGGCTTGCACCGCTGGAGGGAGAGCCGCGGTATGCCATTACCTGCTATGGTTACGACGGAAACGGAAACCGAACGCTGAAAGCAAGCGTGTGCCTGTATCCAAACGGCAGTCTGGCAGAACAAACCATTTCGTATGGTGATGACCGAATGGATCGCCTGATACGTGAAGTACGCAACGACGAAGGAACCACGTATTTCTATGATTTATGCGGAAATCGACTCAAAAGCTGGATAAGAATGGAAAAGAGTCGTACAATTATAATCAGAAAAATCAGTTGGTCAGCCGGAGTTGGAGCAATAGGTATACGGCTTATGCGTATGACCTACAAGGAAACCTGCTCACGGCAACCGGAACGGAAGGACTGACTGCGTTTTCCTATAATGCATTCAATCAGCAGATATCTGTTGCAATGCCAAATGGGAATCGACCAGAGCAGCGGACAATACTACCTGAGAGCAAGATCCTATAATCCAGTAGTAGGAAGGTTCTTGCAGGAGGATGTCTACCGCGGAGATGGATTGAATCTATATGCGTACTGCAAGAATAATCCAGTGGCGTATTATGATCCAAGTGGATATGATGGAGAGTCTAAATGTAATGAAGTTATAGGTGGGGGAGGAAGTAACCCTGCTCATAATGCTGCACAGTATGATAAGTTAAAGGAATACTATAGACAAGCTCAAGAATATGGTGCTGGCTCAGTTAAGGAATTGTCCGATGGTAGGTTTAGATTTTATAGAAAGATGAGTCCAGCCAGAACTCAGGGTGAAATGGCTGGAGCAAGATATGTAAGGGAATGGAATCCACAAGCTGGAGTAAAAAGAGGTTATAATGATTCAACCAAGAAAAGATGAAATAACTAATAAATTAAAGAAAGTTATTAATAATGAAATAACTAGGGAAGAAGTTGGAACATGGGCTTACGACTTTATAAGCAATGATGAGAATGTTGAAGTAAATGATTTAGAAGCATGGCATTATTTAGTTTCTATATCAGTTATAGATATAATGATAGCACCAAATAAATACTTATACTCTATAGAAGATATAGAAGCTTGGATAGAAAGTGATGAATATTATTAAGGCGTATCTCAAGGGTATTTAATGTCTATCATTTTAATAAAACAGCAATAATATAGATAAATGATAAAAAGGACGCAGCAGACCACGTCAAGGGACAGGAAACATGGGAAATCGCCTATGATTATGATTTAAAAGACAGAATTACCCATGTGAAGGACTGCCTAGGGCCGGTATTCCAGTATGCGTATGATGTGTATGGAAAGCTACTGACTGAAACAGACGGGGCAAAGGTCATTCAGCAGGAAAACCGGTATTTTCCAGATGGAAAACTGTTGCAGTCCAGACAAGCAGACGGACAGGAAATCCAGTATCGCTACACCGTGCAGGGGATGGAGACCCAAGTCAGCACTTCCAGAAGCCGTCAGGAAAACAAACCAGCACAGCAGTACAGCTATGACAGCAGAGGAAGAATTACAGGCGTACAAGACGGCAATGAACACCAGACCCATTATGCGATGGCGATGGACTCTTGGGGACGCATCCGCAAGGTACACAATGCAGACGGCGGAGCAGAAGGCTATACCTATGACTTCGCTGGAAACATTACCAGCACCCAAGATGCAAATGGCGGTGTCAGAAGGGATGTGCTATATCTATGATATTATAGGAGGATTAGGATATGACTCAGAACCATTGTATGGGAGATTAAAGTCTAGCTGTATTGTTCGGCGATATCCAGTAGCCGGGTGGTTTTATGCCGCTCGCCCTTTCACTGGTTCATTGACCAGATGAGAAATGTTGAACAATGAAATAGGATGACGTATTATGAAT
>JAHHTO010000136.1 GCA_020024595.1 Schaedlerella sp. | reverse complement strand
AATTAATACGGGAGGTTTAGCATTAGAGCCACAAGAAATTAGAAATGCGTTATTCCAAGGAAAAGCGACGCAATTTTTGCAAGAGTGTTCTCAGATGGAGTGTTTTGTTACTGCAACATCTGGAAGCGTAAAAAGTGAGAGAATGTTGGATCGAGAATTTGTTTTACGATATGTATCGTTTTGCTACTTGGATTTAAAAGGCTATACAGGAAATATAGATGAGTTTTTGAATGAGGGAATGAAGTTTTTAAACCATGTCGATTCAGAACGTTTGGAAGAGATAAAAAAAGAATTTGCGTTTACGATGGAAAGCATTTACAGTATAATGGAAAGAAATGCTTTTAGAAAGATTTGTGATGATGGAAGAAGAAGACCAATTAATAAGGTTATATTTGAGTCATGGTGTTATGTTATAAGAGAGTTATCTGTAGAGCAAGTTAAAATATTAAAAGAGAAGAAAGAAGCGATTCAAATTGCTTATATGAATCTTTGCAGTTCTTCAGATTATTTATATTTGCTAAAGTTGCCGGATAAGAAAGCGGTCTATGGAAGAATAAAAGCTATTCAGGAACTTATAGATGAGTTTTTATAGGAGAAAATAAATGATAAAAAAAATAAGTGTAAAAAATTTCAAATGTTTTGAACAAATTACAGTAGATTTTAAGGAACTTAATCTGTTTACAGGAATCAATGGGATGGGAAAATCTACGTTAATTCAGTCAATTTTATTATTAAGGCAAACATATGAAAAATATAATTCTTCTGAATGGCCAAGGATTATTTTGAACGGTCATTATATTAATCTGGGGACAATGAAGGATGTATCGTACTGGTATCGAGAGGATGATGACATACAGATTTCGGTATTGGAAGATGAGCAAAAATGGGAAGTGGTTTGGAACAAAGACTATGTAAATTTAGTTTTAGCACAAGACGAAGAGAATAAACATGAAAGATACTCTTTGATGGGGAAGGGTTTCGAATATGTGTCAGCAGAACGGTTAGGACCGAGAAGATATTATGATAATTTAGAGGGGGAAGAATATCAACATTATCAAATAGGAACTCGAGGAGAACGAACGGTAGCGTGTTTAAATGATATTGGAAGTGATTTTAAGGTTTATGAAAATATGAGACATTTTTCAGAAAGTAGTGAACGTTTGGATCAGCAGATTAATGCCTGGATGTCGGAGATTACTCCCGGAATTAAAATTAATGCTATTCCATATTTTGATGTTAATTTGATGGGGTTGAGATATTCATCGAGTAGTTCAATGGGGGAAGAGAGCACAAGTGCTATCAATATGGGATTTGGTGTTTCTTATGCGTTACCAATAATTGTTGCTATTTTAAAAGCAAGAAAAGATGATGTAATAATTCTCGAAAATCCAGAAGCACATTTACATCCTAAGGGACAGCGAAGAATCGGTGAATTAGTAGCATTGGCAGCAGCAAATGGTATACAAATTATTATGGAAACGCATAGTGATCATGTGTTAAATGGTATTAGAATGGCAGTTAAGCAAGGGAGAATACAGCCTGAGAAAGTGCAAATAAATTATTTTTATCAGTATCTTAACGATAGAGGAATTCCGAAACATGATGTGACATCACCTCAAATTTTACAAAATGGGAGTTTGTCAAATTGGCCGGATGGCTTTTTTGATGAATGGGATAAAGCTATCGACGAGTTGTTTTAGATGGAGACAAACATATGATTTTGAATGAAATATCTTTAAAAACAATTAATGCTTCTCAGGCAGTAATAAAAGACCAAATTAGCCAATTTTTGGATGTTTGTCATGAACTGTTTCAGCAAAAAAAAGAGAAGGAATTCTACTATACAAAAGAATTGATGAGCGAGCCATTAGTAGAGGATTATTCTATACATGAATGGTTATCAGATCCGACAGTGCCACGAAACGAAAAATCCTATTTTAGATCTCTGTTAAATAGGGGAGTACTTTTAGAAGAATTACAATTTTTAGAAAGTGAGTTATATATTAATCTAAAAGGTGAGAGGATTTCTTCGATTGGTTGTCTTGCAGCATATGAATGGGGAACTTTGGTAATTAGTTTATTTTCAGATGAATTATGGATGAAAGAGTATATCAAAGGAAATTATATAACAATTGAAGATGATGAATGTGAGGTTTGTATAAGGAATTGTAGTACGAAGGCTCATGTTAATGAGTTCGTATTAGAACGGAGACAGGAAGAAAAAATGCAGATTTCTTCGGGAAAAGAAGTTTGGGATAAAAAAGAAGAATTATTTCCTCATTTGGTTTTTTGCGAAAGTGTAAGGAAGCAATTAGAAGATGTCAAGGTGGGGATACATATAAGGGCAATTTTAGAAAGAATACAAATACTTGAGGATTATTTTACGACATATGAAGGGGAGTTTATAAAAGAAAAAGTAGGCTATGGATGTCGTTATGAATCAGAAAGCGTTCAGAATGATGAAAAATTAAAGAAACAAAGAAAATTTAAAACACCGTATGGAACGGAAGAGTATTTTTATTGGCATATTAGTTTTCCAGGAGATTATCCTGGAAGGATTCATTTTATTCCGGATGCAGAACACAATGTGGGGATAATAGGATATGTGGGGAAACATTTGCCAACTAAAAAATTTGGGACTATTTAAGAGGAGATTTGATGAATGTCAGGTGGATAAATAGGTATGTCTACATTTTCTGCTTGGAGCAATAAAGAGCAGATGAGACAGAGTGATCTGATATATGTATGAGAAACTATCTGTGGCTCTATTTTGGCTCTGATAATTTGGTACGAGAAAAATATCAGATAAAATTCAGAGAATATGAATACAAAACGACACAAATGTGTACTGAAAAGTGCCTAGATTATCCTATCCGCACCCGAGTTTGAATAACGGAGTAAAATGCGAAAAAGCCCGTAAATAAAGGATTTTCAAGGGGGTGGGATGTCCCGATGGAGTGCAAATGGAGTTTGAAAATTATTTTTTTCTCTTGTTTATATTCCAGATTCGCCTGTAAATTTCGCAAAAGTTGTTATTCTCATAAAATATAATTAGTGTAAATATTAAGAACAGTTTGTTTTGATGGAAGTAATTTCCGTTAGGGCAGACTGTTTTTTTGTTGCCTGTATTTGGAAAAAGATACCAAAGAAAGGCCCAGCAGGTTTCCTTTTTCGATGAGCTAAACTCTATGGTCCAGCAATCCACTGATGGAGAACTAAAAAATAAAAAAATTTGCAAAATTTCGGAAAAGGATGTCCGATTTTGTATCTGCCAGTACAGAGTATATGAAGAGATAAATATTCAAAACACAGGAGGTACTGATTATGCAGAACAAATTATTTTTAAAGGCAGCTGATATATGTGAACTTCTGGAGGTAAAACAGACATCGGCTTATGAAATCATTGGAAATCTGAACAAGGAACTGGAAGAACAAGGATATCTGACGCTCAGAGGAAAAGTTCCTACGAAGTATTTTGTGAAGCGTTTCTATGGGGTAGAAGATACCTGTGAGATTCCACAGGAAGAATGAAAGGAATGGTTTCATGCGTAAGAGAAAAATGTATTTATCAGTGGAAGCCATTGCAGAGCTCTTTGGATTATCAGCTTCATTTGCTTATCGGGTAGTAGAAAGAATGAATATCGATCTGGAAAGCAAGAACTACTATGTGATTTTTGGACGGGTGCCAACCCGTTATGTAGAGGACAAAATCTATGGTCTGGAACACGTTGAGCAGTATTTGAAGGAGGATAAAGCGGTATGAGTATGGTGCAGGAAAAAATGTATATGGATGTGGATGATGTGTGTGCGGTTCTTGGAGTTTCAAAAACCTATGCATACAATCTGATACGGGAATACAACAAAGAATTGAAGGAAAAAGGATATATTGTGGTAGCTGGATAAATCTCTACAAAATTTCTAGCAGAAAAGATTTATGGCATGAAAGTTGAGGATTAGTGATGGGGGGATAAAGAAGGAAAAAACTGGAAGGTGCAGGTCTATTACAAGGACTGGCAGGGAAATCGGAAGAGAAAACAGAAAAGAGGATTCCGGACGAAGGGCGAAGCAAAAGTACGGAGACAGTTGAACAGGCAGTTGGAAGTTGGAGGAATTCTGATAACCATGGTAGATAACAGAACCAATTATGCGAGAGATATATCAAATTTGATATATGATACATACGGAAGCTAGATTAGAATTTTTCCGCAAAGCATACCATTTTCAGTACGTGCTGCAGAAATCAGTGTAGAAGGCGTCAGCATTTTCAAACATGATCTGAAAGGACAGGTTGCAGAGGTCTACTGGCAGATGACACAGGAGGTGCTTTCAGATGAAAAGTAGAAGTGCATCGAAGATCAAGCTGACATCCTATGATGAACTGCTTAGCGGAGCAGAAGTATCCAATGATATTCAACAGATTCCTATTGAGCAGTTACATAAAATCATCCATTTCAAGTAAATGACGATGAAGCAATGGATGAATTGGTAGAAAGTGTGAAACAGGAGGGGATTCTTACAGCGTTGCTAGTGAGACTAATGAAAAAAGGCGGATATGAGGTTATTGCTGGTCACAGAAGAAAGCATACAGCACAACTGGCAGACATTGAACAGGTTCCGGTTATTATCCGGGAAATGGACCAGGACACAGCGGTCCGGGCAATGGTAGATAGTAATCTGCAGCGACCAAACATTCTGCCAAGTGAAAAAGCATTTGTGTATCGCATGAAAATGGAGGCAATGAACCATAAGGGAGCTTCTGGTGGAGTTAGTGCGAAAGACATAGGAAAAGGTGGAAGTGACAGTGCAAGACAAGTATATCGATATATCCGACTTACTTATTTGATGAACACATTGTTGAAGGCAGTAAATCAGGGAATTATCGGCCTGCAGATCGGGGGAGAGTTGTCTTATCTGTCGGTTCTGGAGCAGGAAATGGTGGAAGAAGTGCATGACAGTACGGGAAAATATCCAAGTCTTGAGCAGGCAAAAAATCAGACAACATCGTGAAGAAAAAACGTTGACAAAAGAGATTGTGCGGCTTCTGATAATAGGAGAGTGTAAGAAGAAAACAACGGTAACATGAAACAAGATGAAATTTTAAAAATCTCTCCTGTGAAGCAAAGGTGCTGTATGGACTTATGTTAGACCGGATGTCACTGTCTATCAAGAACCGATGGTTCGATGAAGAAGACAGGGCATATATTTTCTTTTCGGTGGAAGAGATTATGGAAATGCTTAACTGTGGCAGGAATAAGGCTGTGAATTGTCTGAAAGAGTTGGATCAGGAAAAAGGGATTGGATTGATTGAAAAGAAGCGGATTGGACTTGAAAAACAAATGTTATCCACGTGAAAAATTTCAGTCTAATAGAATATCCAGATGAACCGGCATTCTTTGATTCAGAAGAAATGTCAGAAAATGTAGCAGAGAAAAAAGAAAATACAGAGGCAGAAACAGAAGAATATCTGAAAAAAGATCCGGAAAAGCCCGTAAATACACAGAAGTTTGAAAAATAAACTGTAATAATACTGAATTTAATGAGAATGAATCTTATCAATATCCATCTACACTGGAGGTTGGAAAAGATAGGATACAGGAAAGGAACGCGTATCGATAGTTAATTCATGGCAATATCGAATATGCGATTCTTTGCCAGAGCTATGGGACTGGACGAGTAGAAGAACTGGTAGAGCTGATGCTGGATGCAATATGTTCGACTAAACCGTATCAACAGATCAATGGGGAAGCTGTGCCTACACAAGTGGTTAAAAGCCGTTTGCTGAAAGTCGGGTATGAACATATCCAGTATGTATTTTTCAGTCTTGACAGAAGTAACAGAAAGGTGAAGAATATCCGGCATGATATGTACTGGGGCAATGATATCCCAGATGGGTAAGAACTTTGTGCCCACTGGGCACGAAGTTGCAAAAGAGACTGTAGGTTTGCCTGGTAGATATGGTAGAATAACCCTGCGTTCCCTGGATACAAAGAGAGAAGGTATAAATCATGTTAAGATTTTTAATAAAATTGCCTTTTAGAATCATAGCAGATCCTGTCTGGCTAGTACTTGTAGCTGTGAATATCGTATTGGTATTTCTGGTCGGATTGTCTGCTGGCGTCTGCTATCTGATTGCAGGAATATCTGTTATAACAGAAGTCTTGAGTATTGGATTTGAAATCAGTACTGATTGGACGTTGAAATCAACGGTGATTACAACGATGGTATTTGTACTTCTTCCACATATCGGTATGGGGATAGTTGCAGTAATTGAAGTTATGAAACTTGGATTACGAGATTTTGTTTTTGGATATTAGTGGAAAACGTTGAGGAATGCTACATGTAAAGGTAGAGATAATAATGGAAGAACTATATAAAGT
>JAHHTO010000135.1 GCA_020024595.1 Schaedlerella sp. | reverse complement strand
AGCTTTGATCGGTGTTCCTATTCCATTGGCAAGCCGCAGAGCGAGTAACGAAGCAATCACTACAGTCACAATTGACAATACAATTGTGACAATGATTCCCAAAACAGCATTCTTTCCAAAATCAGAAATCGGAGCATTGACAGCGATACTCCATCCGTCTGTATCCGGAACAGGAGCATAAGCAGCAAATTTTTTCGCACCGTCAAAAGAATACATACTGAATCCAGATTCTCCTGAAATCATTTTCGTTTCAATGGCTGCCAAAGCTTCCAACGAAGAATCCGACTTTGCATCCTGAATGGTATTCTTCTGATTGCGGACATCTTCCAAATTTTTATGTGCAATGGTGTTTCCTTTGGCATCTAACATATAAGCAGAGCCACCTTTGCTAATTTTTAAACTACTTACAATATCATTTAAGAATGTTTCCTCAGGAACGAAATAAACTACACCGATAATCTGTCCGCCAGTCACCCCGCCTTTCCACACAGGTGCAGCTACAATGATCGTAACCTCTCCTGTCACAGATGAGATAAGCGGTTCCGATACAACAGTGTTCCCCTCCATCGCTTCCTGAAAATAAGTTCGATCGCTGTAATCTGATCCGTCAAGAAGACTGGTTCCTTTCGTATCCAACAAATTGTACCTCTGTAATCCATACGCATCGACCTTTTGCTGCAACAGATCCTTTTTTTCTTTTAGAGTACTTTTCGGATCGGATAGATCCGGAATATTACCTGTTTCACTGGCGATGGTCTTATACTCAATCAGCTGATAGGAAACTCGCTCAGCAGCAATAACTGCCGTTTCTGACATGCTAGCTTCAATAGCCGACTGCGTTCCCCGATACCCGATGGCACACGAAATTCCCCCAACCAGTGACAAGGAAATCGCCACAGTCAAAATCATTGATACAAGAATTTTTGATTTGATGCTTTTCATAAGTTTCTCCTCTCTTTTACCTTTTGTATTTTGCAAATCTTTACCCGCTCTACCTATTAAGATTTGAAAATCAATTTTTCGAGTTATGTATACAACCCATAACACTTGCCTGCTCTCAACGGCATTTTCCGATTTTTTCTTATATTTATTGTACTACATAAAGCTAAAATTTGAAAGCCTGTTCTTCCGAGAATCGTATCAAATTATTGCAAATATGCAACTTGTATATTATACCGCATTTTATGCATATTCCTATTGTTTTGATGCATATTTTTAAATTTTTTCTATTTTCTATTGCATATTTATAAGTTTTGATGTATAGTAATGCATAGCTTCTCCAGAAACATCTATAAAATCAATTTTGTATCTTCGGAGAACTTACATACACATATTTAAAATGTTTTATCATGCATAATAAACAATTTCAGGAGGGAATCATTATGAGTAAAGAAAAAGTAGTATTGGCATATTCTGGAGGACTTGATACAACCGCAATCATCCCATGGCTTAAAGAGAATTTCGACTATGAAGTCATCTGCTGCTGCATCGACTGCGGACAGGGTGAAGAACTGGATGGTCTGGAAGAACGCGCAAAACTTTCTGGTGCTTCTAAATTATATATTGAAAATATCATCGACGAGTTCTGTGATGAATATATCATGCCTTGTGTCAAAGCAGGCTCTGTCTATGAAAACAAATATCTGCTCGGAACTTCTATGGCACGACCGGTCATCGCAAAACGTCTTGTTGAAATTGCACGGAAAGAGGGAGCTACTGCAATCTGCCACGGTGCTACCGGAAAGGGAAATGACCAGATTCGTTTTGAACTTGGAATCAAAGCACTTGCTCCTGATTTAAAAATCATTGCTCCTTGGCGTATGACAGATATCTGGACCATGCAATCCCGTGAAGAAGAAATCGAGTACTGTCAGGCACATGGCATCAATCTTCCATTTGACACGAAGCACAGCTACAGCCGTGATCGTAACCTGTGGCATATCAGCCACGAAGGTCTGGAACTGGAAGACCCTGCCTGTGAACCAAACTACGACGATTTGCTTGTACTCGGAGTTTCTCCAGAAAAAGCTCCTGATGAAGCTGAATACGTCACTATGACATTTGAAGCCGGTGTTCCAAAAACCTTAAACGGAAAGGAAATGAAAGTTTCTGAAATCATCACAGAGCTGAACACTCTTGGCGGAAAACATGGTATCGGTATCATAGATATTGTAGAAAACCGTGTTGTAGGCATGAAATCCCGTGGGGTCTATGAGACTCCTGGCGGAACCATTCTGATGGCAGCACACGAACAGTTGGAAGAGTTGATTCTGGATCGTGCTACCTATGAAGTAAAAAAAGATATGGGAAATAAATTCGCCCAGATTGTGTATGAAGGAAAATGGTTCACACCACTTCGCGAAGCAATTCAGGCATTCATTGATGTAACCCAGCAATATGTAACCGGTGAAGTTAAGTTCAAACTGTACAAAGGTAACATTATCAAAGCCGGCGAAAGCTCTCCTTATTCTCTTTACAGTGAATCACTGGCAAGCTTTACAACCGGAGAGTTGTACGATCATCATGATGCAGATGGCTTCATTACTCTGTTCGGACTTCCACTTAAGGTTCGCGCTATGAAAATGCAGAATCTGGATTCATAACACATCATCTTCTGACCATAAAATATAATACTATAAATGCCGCATTTTCAGAAATCTGTTGTTGATTCCAACAATTCTTAGAATGCGGCATTTGCATTTATCTATCTGACATTTTCTTTCGATTCTCCTGATCGCATGTATATATTTCCACTTTTTTACATAATCTATCTTAGAATTCTCACCTTACTTTGAACCCGCATTCATTTCATCCATAATCGAACCCTATCTAACTTAATATATAGCAAAGGAGTTTACATGAAACCTAAAATTGGAGTTATTATCTGTGGATTTATTGAAGACAAACAATTTGTTACCAACGCTTACATCCAGTCCATCCGTTATTCGGGAGGCATTCCACTCATTCTTCCTCTCATCCGTTCAGACAGGATGCTGGAAGAATACACATCCTTATGTGACGGTTTCCTCTTTTGCGGCGGAGGCGATATTACTCCACTCCTGTTCGGTCAGGAACCCAAAAGTGGAAATGGTAAAAATAATATCACTCTTGATTTGTTTCAGATTCGACTTATGAAACGAGTACTGAGCTCCCGGAAACCTGTTCTGTCCATCTGCCGTGGTATGCAGATTTTTAATGTTGCCTGCGGAGGAACGATTTTTCAAGACATTTCCCTCCAGCCAGGAAAACATTTGGATCATATGCAGCAGTCATTTTCCCGTCAGGAAGTAAGTCATAAAATCTTTGTCACCCCTGACTCTCAACTAAAAAAATATATCGGCAGTTATCTATTCGTAAACAGCTACCATCATCAGACTTTAAACAAACTCGGAAAATCTCTCAAAGTCTGTGCAACTGCATCTGATTCCACAATAGAAGCAATTGAAATGCTTTCTCATCCTTTTGCAATTGGTGTTCAATGGCATCCCGAAAGTATGTACCGTTCTTCTCCTGAAATGCGAGAACTCTTCGGAAATTTTATCTTAAAATCAGCAACTACACACTGAATTTTTCATTTTCCGAAATAAATCCCATAAATTGAGGACATAATAACCTCTGTAACAAATTTATTTCTATCAAATATATTTCCAAAGGAGGTCTCTGATATGTCTGAAATTTCTATACTAGATTTACAAAATCTGCGCCATTTAATTGGCGGCTATGACACCACACACAGCAAAATGACGGACTATGCAGCACAATCTGAAGATCCAGAAGTCAAAAAACTCTTTCAAGATGCCGCAGATTCTGCTATGAAAAACAAACTGGAACTTATGAAATTCTTATAGGAGGTGTCACAAATGAATGAAAAAGCAATGGTCTCCGACGCCTTGGTCGGAATAAACGGTGAATTAAAAATGTTTGGCGATATGATTCCACAAACAGAAAACAAAGAGCTGAAACAGTGTCTGAAACAAATCCGAAATGAATGTGAAATGTCACAGGAAAAACTCTATCAGGTAGCCAGAGAAAAAAGCTATTATGTGCCGGCAGCCAAAGCTACAAAGGAAGAAATTGAACATGTGAAGAATATTCTCACACAGCCAAAAATGTTTTAGGTACAGGTATTTGCTGAAATCCATAAACAGCAGTTTTTCTAGATTCATGGCATACAAAAAGAGACCGCAAAAAGGTCTCTTTTTGTATGGGTTTATATTCAATTATATTTCAGCTTTCTCTTACAGATTTCCCAGTAGTTTATCAATACTGACCAACTTCACACTAAGCACAAAAATCTCCGCCGCGATTTTCAATTCTTCTGGAGTCGGATATGACGGTGCAATACGAATATTGCTGTCTTTCGGATCTTTTCCATATGGGAATGTAGCCCCTGCTGCAGTCATAACCAATCCTGCTTCCTTTGCTTTTGCAACAATTGCTTTTGCACAACCTTCCATTGCATCAAAAGAGATAAAGTACCCACCATACGGCTTCAGCCAGGAACCAATGTTCAATCCACCCAATTCTCGCTCTAAAGTATCTGTAACCGCTTCAAACTTTGGTCGGAGAATGTCTGCGTGTTTTTTCATATGTTGAACCATTCCATGAATATCCTTAAAATATCTGGCATGACGTAACTGATTCACCTTGTCATGTCCGATTGTCTGTACTTGCATCATTCTGCGGATGTCCTTTAAATTGGCATCAGATGCTGCGATCGCTGCAATTCCAGAACCCGGAAAACTAATCTTGGATGTAGATGCGAACTTATATACCATGTCTGGATTTCCCTCTTTTTTACATTCCATCAGAATCTCAATCAGATAATCTTGTTTGTCTTCATATAAATGATGAATTCCGTATGCATTATCCCAGAAAATACGGAAATCCTTTGCCGCCGGTTTCAAACATGCAAAACGATGCACCGTCTCATCAGAATATGTAATTCCCTGCGGATTGGAGTATTTTGGCACACACCAAATTCCTTTGATTGATTCATCTTCAGCAACTAACTTCTCTACGATATCCATATCCGGACCAGTCGGAGTCATTGGCACATTAACCATCTCGATTCCGAAATGTTCTGTAATTGTAAAATGTCGGTCATATCCCGGCACCGGACAGAGAAATTTTACTTTATCCAGTTTTGCCCACGGAGTATTTCCCATAATCCCACAGATCATCGCACGTGCAACTGTATCATACATCACATTCAGACTGGAATTACCAAAAATAACAATATTATCTTTTGGAACTTCCATCATATCTGCCAGAAGCTGTTTTGCTTCTGTGATTCCATCCAACACGCCATAATTACGGCAGTCTACACCATCTACACCAACCAAATCAGAATCTGCATTCAATACATCCAGCATACCCATAGACAGATTTAGCTGTTCTGTAGACGGCTTTCCACGGGACATATCTAGTTTCAGATCCTTCGCCTTTATCTCTGCGAACTCCTTTTCAAGCTCCTGTTTCAGTTCTTCCAACTCTTCTACACTTAAATCCTTGTACGGTGTCATAGCCATTCCTCCACTTTTTTACTCGCTAATTAGTATTCTATACAATTTATGACGTTTCGTCAATCATTTCTTGCAAAAATTGTGATAAAAAAATGATTTTTAGGTACTTAATCTTTTTATATGAAATTTTTTATTTTTTTATATTCATTTTCTATTTAACGAATAGCCTATTCATCCATCAGCTTCATAACCTGTTGCCCGCTATGTAGTTCATAGAGAATAGATTCTGTCCAAATATAAAGTGATCCAATACAATCCCTTTAGTCCACCGGAAGATGCATTCCGGTTAAATATCTTGCTTGATCGAAAAGTTTATGAATCTGTGGTATATTGAATTCATAAAATTAGAAATAGGGGTAAGTTTAAATGAAAGATAAAAGAAAAATGTATTTTATAGCTGGTATATTATTTGTGATTGCATCATGTTTATTTATCATAGGAACTGTAAACCATATACTGAACACAGGTGAGGGAATTATGTCGTCTATTCTATTGGCTTTGGGATGTGCTTGTGGAGCAGTTGTATTTTTAAAAAAGAAATGAGTAAATCCCTGTTTGCTATTTGAAAAAGCGGTCATGCTCCCCGGCATGACCGCTTTTCTATATTCTTTTCATACAGTATGATCCTGCTTGATGCACCACTGTAATCGGGTGGCAACATTCAGTTTTTGTATTGAGGAGAGCGACAGTATTTTAGGCAATTACTTTACACATATTGATTTAATTTGACATTTTTCGTAATTCCACAAATAGCGATATGCTGAACAATACTTCAATAGCAAGCATTACACTTGCAACTACTCTGGACGAATACAGAGAACCTATAGCCAGTGATAAAATCGGAATCGCTATTGCAAACACTCGATAGCTCATTGATTTATATAGCCACGAATAAGGGAGTAAGTGAGCACCAA
>JAHHTO010000134.1 GCA_020024595.1 Schaedlerella sp. | reverse complement strand
CTAATACGGTGTTGTTTGATTGTTTGTTTGCATCTACTCCTCTGCATTGTACATTATTTATTTTATTCATTTTATATATCCTTTATTATTATGCATTCTTTTACATTAATTATCATATCAAAATTTCAAAATGATATCAATAAATTTCACATAATCTTGTTTTTCACTGCGAAACTTCTCTACACCATTGTCATGCAGTCAATTTACAACACATGGAAAACCGGCTTCTCTTCTCCGTAAAGCCAATGCAGCAGATATGCTGATAAGAAAATACCAACAACACTCAGTCCGGAAAACAGAATCGTGAATGGTACACAGATTTGTCCGTAAAGCTGAAATGGCTGATTTGAATAATCCCATATCCCCCATTGCATCATCTTATTTAACAATATTCCCGTTATAAACTCCCCTGATGACACAAAGATCGTACACCAAAGCACCTGTCTCCAGAGTGGTTCCCTCCATCCCGTCAAGATTCCCTGTATTGCAAAAAAGAGCAGACAGAAACCGCCCAGAACAAACATAGACCAGTGAGAATATCCACGAAATACCATTTCAATTCCATAATATACAGAACCGCCCAGTGCCCATAACAGCAGATATTCACTTAATCTTTTCATGAAAAAACGCCCTCCTTATCGATTCAGTTTCACTGTATCATTGCACAGTCAATCCTAATCTATAGTCTGGACGTTTTTCTCATAAATTATTGTTGGAATTTATTTTCTGTTTTCTCAGAATCTGTCTTTACACACACCTGTTCTCCGATATAATAGAATCCATGACATTCTGTCAGTTTTACAGTGACCAGATTTCCAATTAGAGATGGTTTGCCTGAAAAGTGAACGAGTAGATTATTCCCCATTCTCCCAGTGACGAGTGAATCATCATGGTCATTGACAGATTCCACCAGAACTTCTTGGATTGTATCCTTGTATACACTGCAGACTTCCGCAGAAATACTCTGCACTTCCTTTAAAAGCCGCTCAAATCGTTCCTTTACTACATCTGGTGAAACCTGATTTTCCATAACTGCAGCCGGAGTTCCCGTCCTTTTGGAATATTGGAAAGTAAATGCGCTGTCATATCGTACCTTTTTCACAACATCCAGCGTCTCAAGAAAATCTTCTTCCGTTTCACCCGGAAAACCGACAATGATATCTGTTGTCAGAGAAATATCCGGTACAGCTGCTCGAATCTTATCTACCAGATTCAGATACTGCTCTTTTGTGTATCTCCGGTTCATCTTCTCCAGAATCCGCGTACTTCCCGATTGAAGAGGTAGATGCAGATGTTTGCAAATCTTTTTGGACTGCCCCATGACTTCGATGAGTTCATCAGAAAGATCCTTTGGATGGGGTGTCATAAAACGAATCCGCTGAAGCCCTTCAATTTTTTCAATTTCCTGCAAAAGCTGTGCAAAACTCATTGGTTCTTCCAATGTTTTTCCATAAGAGTTGACATTTTGCCCCAAAAGCATAACCTCTACTACACCGTCTGCAACAAACCGTTCAATTTCACGTACAATATCCTTCGGATTCCGACTTCTCTCCCTGCCTCGCACATAAGGCACAATACAGTAACTGCAGAAATTATTGCATCCAAACATGATATTCACGCCAGATTTGAAAGAATACTTCCGCTCGTTTGGCAGTTCTTCCACAATCTGATCCGTATCTTTCCAGACATCGATCACCATCCGGTTCGATTCCAGACGAGTAACGATCAATTCTGCAAACTTATAAATATTATGCGTTCCAAAAATCAGATCCACATAGCGGTAGCTTTTTTTTATTTTTTCAACCACTTCTGCTTCCTGCATCATACAACCACATAAACCAATCATCATATATGGATTTTGCTTTTTGATCCGGCTCAACTGTCCTAAGCGCCCATACACTCTCTGATTGGCATTTTCACGTACTGTGCAGGTATTAAAAATGACAAAATCTGCCTTCTCTTCATCCGCCTCATTGATATATCCCATCTGTTCCAGAATCCCAACCAACTTTTCAGAGTCTCTGGCATTCATCTGACAACCAAAAGTCGTTACACAGAATGTCAGCGGATGCCCTGCCTCCTCTGACAACTTTGTCACAAGCTCTTTCCCCTTTTTCATAAAATAATACTGGCGCTGGGGTTCTTCTAAGGGAGCTTCTGCACGCATATATTCCAGTTCATTCATATGTAATCTTCCTTTCACATTTCATCAGAGAAACTGATTTTTCTCTGCATCATAATGATAATCTATCGTTTCAAGTGTTGCCACCAGATCTTCTTGTGCAATCTCCATCTCATCACAAAGAAGTTCCAGTGTCGCATAATAATCTCTTAACTTCGTATTGATGACACTAAGAAGCATCACCGGATCTTTCGGTAGTCCCGCTTGCATGATTTTCACCCTTTCCTGTAATCTCCGACTTCTGTCACGACCATGTCCACACAGATGTCATGTATTTCCGCCGGAATCCGTTCTAGGCACTGTATAGAAAAGGCTAGACCAATCTTTCTACAAGATGACGCTTTTTGCAGGTAAGCATCATAAAATCCTTTTCCATACCCGATTCGGTTTCCTTCCCGGTCAAATGCCGCTCCCGGAAGGATGATCAGTGCTTGTTCACCTTTGGGAACCTCCATCCGATATGCTGGCTGTGGTGTAGGTTCCAGAATTCCCTGATACCCAGGAGTCAGTTCTTTCATCGATGTAATTTTGTAAAATTCCATCTTATGATCCACAATGACTTTCGGAACTGCAACTGTTTTTCCCATGGCCCAGGCAATTTGAATCAATCCGGAAGTATCCACTTCTTCTCGAAAACCTACGTAGCAGTACACAACTTCTGCACAATGAAAAAACGGATGGCTGACAACCTGATCGGTAATAATCCGGCTGTATTCCCGCCTTATTGTTAGCGGAAGCTCCCTCCGTTTCTTCAGAGAATTACATCTAATTTCCTTTTTTGTTTCCAAATTTTTCACCTAGATTCACAATACTTCCATCCTTTTCCTGAACATCAATATTGTCAAGCTGTCCTCTTAAATTACGACGAACAGCATCCAGATATTCCTGACGCAGCAGTTTCTGTTCTTTTTTTTCCGATTCCGACAATCCTTCTGCTTTTGATTTCCTATACAATTCATTGATTCTTGCTATCTTTTGTTCATTCATTCATATCTTCCTCGCTCTCTGCAAAATATCTTACACTATTTTAAAACATTCGTCCACTATTACTTCTAAAAGGTGATCGTAACGACGAATAGACTCAAACAATTTTCTGCTAACTCGAATAATTTTCCAAAAATCCATACAGTTCTCTCATTGTTTCCACAAATTTCCCGTTTCGGACTTCCTCTTGTACTTCTTCTGGCAGATCCTTCAAACTGATTTCCGTCAGTTCGTATAGTGTCTCTTGATCACTGAAGTACACTGCAACATATCCATTCAGTTCTTTCAGATAATATCCTTCATTTTTCTGTGCCATTCCTTTGGTTGTCACTGCATCCTCTTCCTGCCTGTCCATCACATATTGATAACTAAGCTGATATCCAACTCCCAGAAAAAACACAAATACAAAAACAGCAATAGAAAAACCAATACAGTATCGTTTTCTCATTAGGATTCACTCCTTTTTTTCTACAGTATTGGCTTTTCTCTGTTCTTTTATACATGTTTCAAACATCAGGCATTCCATGCCTTCTAAAACAATCTTTTCAAAATGATTTTAATGTGGCGGCAGCAGATGAAAACTTCTGCAAATCCGATAAATCCGCGCTCCTTGCGGAAGCGCTCTGATATCGCTCTGGGAAAGAACCCCCAGTTTCAAAACACAAACTGCATAAACTACCATTGCAAGAAGAACTGATATGATGGTTGGAACAAACCTTCCGCCAATGAAAATGTCCAGGATCAAATGCACCCCATACGTGACCATCCCCATGATGACAGCAGCGATCATCGGCTTAATAAATGTTCTGTCAATCTCCTGCTCATATCCGCTTGTCCTATGTATTGCCCGGGCATTCAACAAGCACATGCAGACTGAAAAAACAATATTACTCAATACAAGCGCATAAATATTCCACCGAAACACCACCAACATCAAAAATAGAGAAATAAGATGTGCGATCAATGAAATTCCCGCATTTTTTGCAGGAACAGCCATTTTATCCAGTCCCTGTAAAATCGAATTGGACACAGTCGACCATGAATAAAGCACCACCGTTACAGCCCCCAAAGCAAGTGTTGTAGCTGGTATCACACCGTCATCATTATATAAAAATACCATAAGCGGAGATGCAAGTACAACAAATCCGATAAAACATGGAATTGCAATCAGCATCGTAAATCGAATAGTCTGATCAATTTTGCTGTAAATCTGTCTCTTTTCACCTGCTGTCACTGCCATTGTAAGACTTGGAATCACTGAAGCTGCCAGCCCGTTTGCCATGGCAAGTGGAACATTAATCAGTGTATTATATTTTCCAGTATAAATTCCCTGCAATGCCATATATTCTTTTTCCGAAAATCCCTGTGCCGCCATAATTTGATTAAACAATGTCAAATCCAGTATCTGATTGATATTATAAATTGCAGTGCTAAAAATAACCGGGATCATCGTTACCAGTAAGATTTTCAAAATTCGCTGGTAACTTTCCTTCTTTCTTGTTCTGTCAGACACGATTCCCCGATGGATTTTTCCACGAAACGCATAGAAACAAAACAACAAGAACAAAAGTGCAAACAAAGCTCCTGTTACTGTGCCCAGCGTTCCACCTGCAGCCCCATACGCCGGACCAAGCAGCTCTTTTCCTGTTTCTTCTCCTTTTGAAATTCCTGCCTTAAACATGATACTTGCACCAACGATGCTTACAACTGCATTGATAATCTGTTCAATAATCTGTGAAACAGCGGTCGGCATCATTGTTCCCAGTCCCTGAAAATATCCTCTCAGAACCCCTAGTACCGCAACAATAAACAATCCCACAGCAAGCACTCTCAATGCATACACACTAAGAGGCGATTCCATAAAATTCGTAGCAATTGCAGCTGCACCAAAGAAAATAAGTAAGGATACAACAACCCCCACTGCGAGTGAAAATACCAGCGAACATAAAAAGACACGAAAAGCATTGCGCCGTTGTCCCATTGCCATCCTTGCAGAAACAAGCTTGGAAACCACTGTCGGAAGACTTAAGCTAGAAAGCATCAACGCCATAGCATAAACTTCAAATGCGTAGCCGTAGAAACCATTTCCTTCATCTCCCAGAATATTGGTCAACGGAATACGATAGACAACACCGATTATTTTTGTCATCACCATCGCAACCGCAAGGATCATTCCCTGCACTAGAAAATCATCCTTCTTGTGTTTTTTTCTATTCTTTTGCGGCTCAGCCATACCTTCCTCCATCTACTCCCGCGGTATTTGTACTTTTTCCATAATTTCCCGCTGTTTTTCTTCCATCTGCGCACGCTCGTCCGCTTCCATATGATCATATCCAAACAGATGCAGCATACTGTGTGCGATCAGAAATGCAAACTCCCTGCGTGGAGAATGACCATATGCTTCTGCCTGTGCCAACACCTTTTCTTTTGAAATCACAATATCTCCAAGAATCAGTTCTCCCGATTCCGGGTGAAAAGCATCTTCCATGCATGCTTCAAATCTGCTAAAATCTCCTGGCTCCTCATATTCCAACATAGGAAAAGACAACACATCTGTAGGCTTGTCCACATTTCGAAACATTCGGTTCATTTCCTGTATTTCCCTGTCCATCGTCAACAAAAGATTGATTTCTGCTTCATATGGACAGTCCACATAATCCAGCGCCGCCTGAACAACAAGTTCTGCAGTCTCCTTTGCCTCCAGAGGAAGTATGCAACTCCCCTCTTCTTCTATATATAAACTCATGATTATTTCCGTCTACCGCTTTTTGCAGCATGCATTCCTTTCTTTTCGTATTCTTCATATGCCTTTACAATCTTTTGCACCAGAGGATGGCGCACCACATCCTTGCTGGACAGATTGCAAATGCTGATATCATCCAAATTCTTCACCACTTTTACTGCCACATCCAGACCAGACACTGTTCCCGCCGGCAAATCTTTCTGTGTCGAATCCCCGGTAATTACGACCTTGGAGCCAAATCCGATCCGAGTCAAAAACATCTTCATCTGTGCCGGGGTGGTATTCTGAGCTTCGTCCAGTATAATAAATGCATTGTCCAGTGTTCTCCCCCGCATATAGGCAAGCGGTGCAACTTCAATGAGTCCCTTTTCCGAATTCTTCAGAAAACTTTCTGCTCCCATAATCTGATAGAGTGCATCATACAGTGGGCGCAGATATGGGTCAATTTTACTCTGTAGGTCTCCTGGAAGGAATCCCAACTTCTCTCCTGCCTCTATTGCCGGCCTTGTCAGGATAATTCGTTCCACTTCATTGGCTTTAAAGGCTGTGATTGCCATCGCCATCGCCAGATAGGTCTTGCC
>JAHHTO010000133.1 GCA_020024595.1 Schaedlerella sp. | reverse complement strand
TTAATGTATTGTAATATTGTCATCAATCATGCTGCTCTGCTGCCTCATTCATTTTCACGGCTTTGCGAAACAAAATTAAGCCAATAACAAACAACACAGAAATCGCACTAACTCCTACATTCATTTTTCCCGTCAACTGACTCATTATCGAAACAAGAGTGGTTCCAAGCACAGCCGCCCCTTTTCCGCAAATATCATATAAGCCAAAAAACTCTCCTGCTTTATCTGCCGGAATAATTTTCCCAAAATAAGAACGAGATAAGGCTTGCACCGTTCCCTGAAATACTCCCACTAAGACAGCCAATATCCAGAAATCAACTTGTGTATCCAGAAAATATGCATATATGGAAATGCACAGATATGCCACAATACTAACAGTCAGTACCTTTGTAGGATTTATTTTCTTTGCAAGCCGGTTCATGAGCAACACAGACGGAAATGCAACGACCTGTGTCAAAAGCAGTGCCAACAGAAGTCCTGTGCTGTCCAGTCCCAATGCCTGGCCATATGCTGTTGCCATATCAATAATGGTATACACTCCATCAATATAGAAGAAGAACGCAAGTAGAAAGATAAAAATATGTTTTTCCTTACTGATTTCTGTAAATGTTTTTCCCAGTCTCGCAAAACTATCGTGTATGACCCGACCACCTACTTCCGCATAATATCTCTGCTTATAAGATCTCAAAAGAGGAATTGCTGAAATCAGCCACCATATCGCTGTAATGGAAAATGCAAGGATCATCGATTCCCGCATCTCCAATCCCATTTTATCGCCACCAAGCACGATCCCAAGACTGGCAATAAACGGAATACAGCTTCCAATATATCCCCATGCAAATCCCTGAGAAGATACGGTATCCATTCGCTCTGGCTCTGTGATATCTGTCAGCATTGCATCATAGAAGATAAGACTTGCTGCATAGCCTGTTTTGGTCAGTACAAATGCAATCAAAAACCAGAGCCAGGAGGAAAAGAATCCCAAAGCAATACACCCTGCAACGCCAACAAAAAGAACTGCCATAAAGATTCTTTTCTTAAAATCCTTTGTATCTGCAATCGCTCCCAATATCGGTCCCATCACTACAACAAGAAGTGTACAGACAGAGGCAGCATATCCCCAGTATGCCAAATAATCCACATCCGAAATTCCTGCATTACCTGCCAGATAATTAAAATAAATTGGAAAAATCGTAGCGACCAACATCGTAAATGCTGAGTTGCCTACATCATACAGCACCCACTTTTTTTCCAATGCTGTTAGTTTAAATTTCATTTCTGTATCCCTCCTCATACACGCTTTCCCCGTGTCAACACAGCGGCAGAATAAAATATTCTTTCCGCACAGATCGTATTTCTCTTTCTAGCCTCAAACGGAAGTCATAACAGGAGATCCTCCCAATGCTCCCCCGCACCAAACGTTTCATGAAAACGCGTTGGTAATTCTGCTTTCTGGAACAATACTTTCTGATATTTTAAAATCAGTCCTGCTGCCAGTGGCACAGCTCCTGCATACTGCTTCTTCAATAACTTGCAGAACTTCTCACATGCCGGATTCGGTTCTAAACTCATCACCAGTCCCTTATTAGAGTCATACATTCCTGTCAACTTCATTAGCAGAAACAAGAGTTTCCGTTTTGGTTCCTTCGGTGCCAACAGGATTTTATGTACCCAAATCATCCATGTCAACGACTTTTTCATCTCCTCCGGTGTGATGCCCTCATAAAATGGTGCAATAACCTCAGCATTTTTTCGAGTAGGATAAATATGTTTCGTTCCAAGATAAGTCACCGGATTGATAAAATCTTCTGTCAGCAGCAACCTGTCAAATTCCATCTCAATCTCCAGATGGCTGATTCCACTGACCTGTATCATCTTCTCCACATACTTATGGCACTCACTATCCAGAGCGAAATGGCAGATAACACCATAGATATAGGCTCTTGCAGCCCCTTTGTCTTCAGATTCTTCAATCACCTTCACTGCATTTTCAAAAAATGTATCCGCAGGAAGGTCATGAAGTTCATGTCCTTGTCGATTGACATGATTCTTTCCCAAGAAACGATAATAAAACAGGATGTCCGGCCCGTGCAGACCAATATCAAACAATTCGCGCTGAGCTTCTATGGTCTTCTGTAACGGCCTCGGAAGTGCACTCATTACATCTTTTCCAAATTTATAATGTGTATAGGTTGTCGGCATGATAAGTCCCCTTTCTTCTATATAGATGTTTCCTCATGGAATTTGTTTTCTCATTCTTTTTTATTCTATCATACCTAGCCACTCTAAGGAAATACTAATCTACAGAAATTACTTGACTTTCTGTTCTACTTTATATAGAATAATAACAGACAACTGAATTATGGGCTTGTACTGGTTTCGACAGGGATTCTGAAGATGGAGAAGCTATCCGTAGGAAGATGCGTCAAATCGCGAACTTAAAATTAAACGCTAACGATAATTTCGAATTAGCTGCAGCCTAAATGCTGCATGTCAGCCTTAGAGCACTCACACTTTAAGAATCTGACATCAACGATGTGAGAAACGATGTCGGCAAAGCTTTGAGCCGCCAGGCGTATTATGAAGCTACTAAAACCACAAGGATGTTCGTTTCCGTGTGGCAGAGGGAATGTCAAAGAACGGACTATGATAGTAGAAGTACATGGGATGGATTTTTGGACGCGGGTTCGATTCCCGCCAGGTCCACTTGAATAGGAAGCGTCAAATTTTTCTTTTGAGAAATGAATTTGCGCTTCTTTCTAGATTAGGGAACGCCAAATAGGCGTTCCCTAATCTATGTATAACTCTATGATAAGTTAATTCATTTATATTCTAATGAAAGAAATGATCTCCAATCTGATAACCGAAACCACCACAATCAAAATAGAGCATGTCACCGATTGGGTTGCTTCCGGAAAGTGCATCCATCGCTGCCTGCATGGCAGATTCGGTATAAGCACCATCTGCCAGAACACAATCCAGCCATCCCGTCATTGCCGGCGTAAACTGACCAGACTGATAAACCACTTCAGAAATACTATTTGGGTATACACCACTTCGAACTCGGTTCATAACTACCGCACCTACTGCCACCTGGCCTTCATACGGCTGATTTCCCGCTTCGCAAAAAATCAATGCAGCCAGTAATTCTTCTTCTGAAGCAGAGACTCCGTCAATCGGACTTTGCACCGCTACCTGTTCTGCTTCTTCTGCAGCCTTTTCTGCTTCTTCTGCAGCTTTTTCCGCTTCCTCTTCAGCCTTTTGCGCCTTTTCCGCTTCCTCTGCAGCCTTTTGCGCCTTTTCCGCTTCTTCTGCAGCCTTTTGCGCTTTTTTAACTTCTTCCTCATACTGCCTCTGCGCTTGTGCGATTGCTTCCCCTGCGCGATTGCACACAAGTTCCGGAATCCCGTAGATCATCTCTCCTGCAGTAAATGCCTCTATAGATTGGTCTGATTCCATGCCTGTTGCTGTTCCATCGGACTTGTCTGCCGCCAAGCTAAGAGAGCCGGCAGCTACCATGAAAGCTGATGCCACTGTCGTTATTACCATACACATTCTTTTTTTCTCTAACATATACTCCATCCTCCATTTTACAAAAATGTTAAGTAGTTCTTATAGAGTATATTCATCTTTTTCGTTTTTATTACATTTGTTACATTTTCATTAACATTTTCCTATGTTTCTTTTTATTTTTTCTCAACATAAACCATGATTTTTGTAATAAATTCCTCCTCAAATCGTGATGTTATATAATCATTGATACAAAATTCATAGGAATCTGAAATAATTTTTAATCCATTGCTTCGACAATATTGAATGAGTTTTACATAGGAATCCGATATCTCATAATAGTTTCCAAAATGGTAGATCGATACAGTCAATCCTTTTGGGAGACACTTGATATTTGACACAGACGATACATTTTCTGTTGTCAGGAATGCCATACTTGCATCTATATATTGCCCCGCTCTGATTTTTTCAATTGGTACGGAAACACCACATTGAAAGAAAATCGGAAGATTATCACTCAGCGCCTGCGCATAGCATTTTTTTGTTGCTATACTGATTTCCCTCATGTCGTATGGTGGTTCAACATCATTGTACAAAATGAAATTTTCCCCAGTCATTTCCACAACCGGGGCAGACGCCTTCTTTTCATATGCCAATTCCACCTGCTCACAGCGATGTTCCAGTCTGTTTTGAATCAATGATAGTTCTTCAATTTTTCTCTTTATGACTGATAGCTGCTGACGAAAGGAAATAATACTGTTTTCCGTAGTATAATTCCTCATGTGTTGCTTTATTTCATTGAGAGAAAACCCTATCTTTTTCATAATGAGGATTGTATCAAGATAATCCAGCTGTTCTGCTCCATAATAACGGTATCCATTTTCCGGATCTGTGTAACTTGGTTTAAATAATCCGATTTTATCGTAATACAACAGTGTTTGCTTGGAAATATTTTGAAATTTTGCCAATTCTCCTGCTGAAAACATATTTTTCATTATTAATTCTCCTCTTGACTATATAGTTACTATATACTTTATCATAATACTCGGATCAGGAAAAAACAAGTATTCAAGATGCGTCACAACACAGAACCATTTTCTTTGAACTGATCAAATACTTACATTATCTCAGGAGGTTACTATGAAAATTTTTTCTAGACCTATGTCGTATAGGCAATTTTTAAAATACTTGGTTCCATCTATATTAACGATGGTGTTTCTTTCATTTTATACCACAATAGATGGCTTTTTTGTTTCCAGATATGCAGGATCAGATGCCCTGGCAGGAATCAACATTGTCATCCCAATCACCTGTATTATCTTTGGTACAACAGTGATGCTTGCAACTGGTGCAGGTGCTATTATAGGAGAATATATGGGCAGAAATGAGCAAAAAAAGGCAAATGAAATTTTCAGTACGATTTCCCTTGTTTTGCTGATTTTTTCCATTATATTTTCTGTAGTAGGTATTCTGTTCCTTAGACCGATTGCAGTCCTACTCGGAGCCAGTGAACGATTGATGCCCCATGTGCTGCCTTATGCTTTCGTTGTTTTTGCAGGCACGATTCCAATGGCATTCAAGCTATTCTTTGAATATCTTGTCCGAACAGACGGGAACCCTCAGATAGGGCTCAAAATGTCGATTATCGGACTGATCCTGAATATTATTTTTGACTACATTTTTGTTGCTGTATTTGAATTAGGCACATTGGGAGCCGCCACTGGTACTGTTTTATCTATTAGTATTAGTGCACTCATCGGTCTTGTTTTTTTCATCCGACGCAGTACCATTCGCTTCTGTAAACCGAAATTTGATGCTCTTGTTCTATGGAAATCCTGTACAAATGGAAGTAGCGAAATGTTGACTGAACTTTCTACAGGAATTACTACCTTGCTATTTAACCTCATCATTATACAGAAGTTCGGTGAGGACGGTGTGGCTGCCGTTACAATTATCATGTACATTTATTACTTCTTCATTGCTTTTTACATGGGAATTGCAGTTGCGACTGCCCCTGTTGTCAGCTATAACCTGGGAGCAAATAATAACGCTAAGATTCGGGAAACAGTGAAATACAGCTTTATCACAATCGGCATAACAGCCATTATGATTATGGCAATTTTGTTTGTGGGCGGCGATTTTATTATTGGACTTTTCACAAACAGTGATCATGTTTTTGATCTGACAGTTACTGCCTTGACATATTTTAGTCCTGTCTTCCTTTTCATTGGTGTAAATGTGTTCTTATCCGGGTATTTTACTGCTCTTGGCGACGGGCTTACTTCCGCAACCATTTCGACCCTTCGTTCGTTGATTTTTGTCATCATATTTATTTTTGCCCTCCCCCCACTCGTAGGTGTGAACGGCGTCTGGATGACTATGCCATTAGCGGAAATATCTACGATTTTGATTTCTTTCATCATGTACAATAAAAAAGGAAAAAAATATCTCTTAGGCTAACATAATGGAGCTCTGCTTCAATTCACACAGCCCAATACGATATCCTTTGCTGTTATATTTCTGTTCAAAATAATTTATTTACATTCGTATTCTAAAATGATATAGTAATTCCATACGACTAATCGGACAGATCGTTTTCGATATAGGATTTCCACCTCTTCACTTTCTCCACAGTTTAAAGGTGGTTTTTCTATGTCTAAAAAGAAAAAACCGCAAAAAAGGAGGTCTGCAATTATGAAGCAGAACAATCATTATGCCAATCAGATTACCGAGGGGGTCATCTGGAAGCAACTTCTGATTTTTTTCTTCCCGATTGTGTTCGGAACATTTTTTCAGCAATTATATAACACGATTGACACAATTATCGTTGGTCAGTTTGTCGGCAAATCAGCTCTTGCCAGCGTAGGCGGATCTGCAACTCAGATTATCAATCTAGTCGTTGGTTTTTTCACCGGTCTTTCTTCTGGTGCAGCTGTTGTGATCGCACAGTTCTTTGGTGCTCGTGACGAACGCTCCGTAGAAGAAAGCCTACATACCGCC
>JAHHTO010000132.1 GCA_020024595.1 Schaedlerella sp. | reverse complement strand
GCTCCAGTCCCGCTTTCTTCACAAGGTCTTTCATAATAAACTCTGCCATCGGACTCCTGCAGATATTGCCGTGACAGATAAAAAGTATCTTGGTCATTTTCATTGCGCTCCGATTCCTGCGTGATATCCATAGTATAGCATGGATCGGCAGGATAAGCGAGTAGCAGTTCTTCATGCATCGAGGTTTCAATGGCATGTTTGAGTTCATTCTTTGACCATCCAAACTCCAAGACAGCCTGCAAATACCAAGCACGCTGCTCTGCCGTTAAATCAGCTTCCAGAAGGACTACATTCTGTGTCCAACCGATCTGTTTGGCAAGTTTCAGCCATTCCGGAGCGTCTGCATACATTTTGTAGAAGTTCCGCATCCGGCGCAGATTCCGAGGAGAAAAGCCAGCCAGTTCTGGATACTGCTTGGTCAAATACTTGGAAGCAGCAACAGCCGCACCTTTCTCCGGACGCTGGCTGACCAGACGGCCGATTTCACAATACAGTTCCATCTGGGTCATTTCAGCGTTTACCGCTTCATTCAGAGCCTTGAACAGCTCGCTGTAATCGATTGCTTTGCGTACATTCATGGCGATTCTCCTTTCCGGCATTCCTGCCTATTTTTGTTACAGGGCAAAGAGAAGCGCAGCAGAGATTCTGCTACGCTTCTCTTCATCTTGTGATCATATAATATTAAAATTGAAACATCGTTATGTTGGCGCTCTGCAGATTTTTAGGATCAACAAGGATTGCCAATTTTTTCTACCAGTGAATGCTATTAAAATATTTTTCCAATTGACAATTTATACAACCAAGCCATTCTAAAAAACACATAGTAGTTTGTAATTGAACATCTGCAACAGCGCACAGATATTGGTGTATTATAACTACCAACACTTATGCTATACCCCAGAATTTTTGACTCAAAGGACTCTCCGAGCTTAAATCATAAAAGAGCGACACCTCAATTAATATAAGCGGTGGGAATTTTGTAACGAAGGCAAACGGTTACCCGTCAAGCTTTCGTTCCTGTCCCCATGATTTCTTGTCCTGTAATCTCTGCAGCTATTTCATCAATAAACTGATCTAATGCTAATGTAAGAAACTCGTGAATGAGCCAGTTTTCTTTTGAGTTCATTAGATGTGCAAGTTGTTCCGGCTTATAGCGCACAATTTCGCTTATCCGATGCATAGCAGCCATTGTTATTAGCATGCTATTTAGATTTATCACATCGCTGTGCACAAGATTAGATCTCTTTAGATACCAAAGTCTCCGATTAGAACGGATATATTGAAATTCACGCCGCAACTTACTGTTAAGTGCCTTGAACTCCGCTGAAAGGCTATCACTTGTATTCCTTTTTCCTCCAGAAGAACTACGCAGTGCAAAATTATTATTTCTTCTAACGCAAAAATCATTTGAAATACTCGATAAATACGATGTTGGTATTGAGGTTGCCGTTGTAGGGAAAAAACTTCGATCCACTTCAAACATTAAATATAAATTGGAATCATTTCCATTGTGATAAGCGGGTGCACAGTCTGCCTTGAGAGGTATAAAAAGTTCTGGAACAGCTGGCTTGCGGGCGGTGTTGTATGTGATGATATAGGATCTATGTACATAGGCTAAATTATATAGAAGGTTTTTAAGCGTAATAGCATTACTCTTTCCGCTTGGCCATATTGAATCAAAATTAGATTCTATTTTTCGTCCTAGTAAAGGAAAAACTCCTTTATTTTTTCGCCAGACAGCAATGGTGTTTAAATCGATTCCATCCAGATCGTTTCTTTCAAACAATCCATGGTTGCCAAAATGCTCTATAAACTCTTCGATATATTCACATTTAAATGCCAAAAATGCTTTAGCTGCATTTAACATAGAATAATATGACAATAATGGAGCTGATTCAAGCGTCAACAGTTTAGACGCCCGATAAAACTCCAACGCCTGTTTCCAATAAAACGAATAATGATATTTTTTCTCATCACCATATTTGGCCTTCGATGCAGAATTTGCATACTTCATTGCCTTTTTTTGACTTGCAAAATAGAACTCAATATATGTAAAGGCATCATCGGTTAATATGGTGCTGCTTTTAAAATTAGGTTCGCAATAGCTTTTGTTGATACGTAAAATTTTGTTCTTATACTGATACGGAATATCAGAAATCTCTAATTCTGTCCGCCTTGGCATTTTCTCTCTTCCTTTCGGCAGTCGATACACGAATCTGTTCCTATTTAAATTAACCGTGTATCATTTCTCCAATTGCACCGAACATAGGAGTTGAATTCTTGACTGCAATCTAAATCATTTCCATCAACATGGTCAACAATAATGATTTGAGGCAATACGCCAGTATCTTCTCCGATTGAGTTGATTTCATTAAAAATTGTTTGATACATTTTATTTACCGCCGCTATATCAGATTCTTTCAATTCTTTTTCAGACCCATCCCCCTGCGGAAAATACACTTGACTTGGTTGATCAAAAAACATTATCAATGGCATAGGAGAATTATCTTGCATTGTGAAGTAACGCAGGAAACTTAAAAACAATGCAATATGACAAGATACCCAATTTGCACCGCTTCCCATTTCATAAAGATGAATTTTCTCGTGATTGTTTTGATATTGATAAATATCAAAACTTTCGTCAAGTAAGCCGAAATTCAAGTTGATCGGATGATACTCTTCTTCAAAGTCCAAATTGGCTGCAAGTCTATTCATATTCTCAGAAAGAAAAGCCTGGGCTTTCACTTTCTTTGTTTCAACATCGAAACCATTTATCTTTTCTTCAAGTTGTTTTATTTGATTTTTCAAATTCTCAATATCTTCGTCAACAGTCTCAAATATTCCAGAATCTATCATATCTGTATAGAGTACAATCTTAGATCTAGCATAGTTTACCTTTTCACGTTTAGACACAAGGCTTTTAGATGTAATAAACTTATGTTCGATTGTTTTTCTTTGCTTACATATATCTTTTATTTGTTCTTCTATCTTCGAATGAGTTTCTGTTAATTTTCGAACATCTTCAGAGAAATCAGATGTATATTTTTCAGTTACTGCTAACTCTTCATCCAACCATTCTGTAGCCTCAATCAGTTTGGAGTCATGTTCTGCAATCTCACTACAATCCTGCCCACAAAGTGGACAGGTGTATTTGGTGGTTTCACTCTCGGAAACTGCTGTCTGTTGCTTTAACTCCTTTAATGTGTCAGTGAAGTCCGTTCCTACATGTTCTGCATGTTCTAGTTGCTTAAGCTTCAATAGAAGATCTCGTTCTCTATCTCTTAAATCCTCCAGCTCACTATTTAATTGACTATATCGATTTGCAATCTGGGATTCACCGAAAAGTTGTGAATTATCAAAATCAGGTAGATGTGCTGCTATTTTTATCATCTTTTGTACAGTAATATTAGTATCGAAGTCCTGATTTAGCAACGCATAATAATCAGACAGTAATGGAGCCAAGTTATCTCTGATATATTTCGTGCTTTTTTCATTAGCTTTCTGCTTTTTCTGTGTTTGCTTCAATCGAGCCCTTAATGCACTAAGTTGAATTAAATCGCTGTAGTACTCTTGACCAATCATTCCAGCAAAGACAGGGAACTGTTCAATTACCTCTTTTCTTTTGTAATAATCGGAAAAGCGATAAAACAAAGCAAACTTACTTGCCATTAAATTTTGATGTTGGAATAAATATGAAACCATATTTCGAAGTGAGGCTTTTTTGCCTTTTTCTTCAGTGGTAGTAGCTGTGTTTGTCACCAACAAACCCAAGGCAGCTTCAATTTCAGACTGCACATTTTTACATGGACGGAATGATTTCCCCTCAAAATAAGCTAATTCTAATGCCGCCCCATCAAAAGTGGAAGATTCTTTTGAAAAACACATTTTCCCACCATTTTCCCAATTATGCCGAGCTATCACATATGTGTTTTCTCCAATAGCCATTACTAAGGCATATAGATAAGCAAAATCTGTAATTTTACCTTTAGGAACAGTGCAACGATTACTACAGAGACAATAATCAATAATTTCAACCAAAGCGCTTTTTCCAGTTTTTGACTCTCCGGTTATTATATTAACCCCTGGTTTAAGAGGAACTATCCTTTTTTCACCTTTTTTATTAAAAACAAATATTGCTTTTATATAACTTTTCATTTTGTATCAACTCCCAAAAAATAAGAAAGATGTTCAGGGCTTGCTTTGGAGAACACAAGGCCAAGATAGTGTGCACTTTTCATCCAATCCCTAATTATTCCATCGAAATCTTTATAGTTTGATTTATTGATAAGTACAACTCGGTACTTATCAATAACGATTTTATTCTCCGAGGAAAGTATAATAAGTGCTTCTTTGCAGTACGGTTTTAGAAAATTATATCTATCTATATATCCTGATAATCTTGCTTTTCCAGAAATATTCGTTTCTTCGATAACTTGTGGGGATTGGAACAACGAATCAATCCGACTTGTATTTTTTGCAAATTTCAGTTTTTCTCTCGAATCAGAATACAATAAAATAGGGATTGCCATGAACATAAGCCTTATTTCGCATGGTTTATTATAACCAGACAAGAATTCTTGCATAAGTAGCGCGTAAAAATGTGGATTTAAAGAAAGTCTTTTAATCTTGCTGATGCTCATCTATTTTTTCACCAACTTCCCATCTGAAATCTGTTTCATCAACAATGTTCTGTATTACTCCTCGTTGAAAAAAGCCTTGATTACGAATGATTGAACCAAAATCTTTTGCATCCCATTGCATTACATTAAGATATAGCTGCTGTGAGTTCATGAGCCGCTCGATCTGTGATAATCCACTGGGTGCTATTTTGCTAGACATTTTCGCATAACGCAATTTCGCTGTTATATCATCCATATAAAGATCCAAACTTTCTAAGTACAGTGGATCGTCTCGGAAATATCTCGCAATAGTCATGTCTGCTTTCCAATAATCTGCCTTTGCAAACGGAATCTCTTCATCCAGATTTATTTCTTGAATGGCTTTAACGAACCTTTTTTCCTCAAGAATTGGAATCAGTTCTTGAGGAATTTTAGCTTTTGCATATTCTGTTGGAAGTGGTACAGAACCTTCATGCGCATATGCAGACGTTTGTTTTTGTGCTATCTTGTCAAACTCTGGCTTGGTCACTTCCCACTTATGTGGAGGATCTTTCACTTTAATTAATATTTCGCCAAGCATTGCACCTATGTATCTATCCCTATTTTCACTTGGAATATGTCCAACATATCTAGAGAATTCGTTTGAGATTCCAACCAATGTGGTTTGTGCTGACTTAATCTCAAACCGCTCCAAGATGCTCAGTAGTTGATCTTCATCGTAAGAATTATTAAATATGCGATTGTATTGTTCCCTGAAAATTTTTTCATTCTTTTTAATATCTGCTCCAATATATTTCAGGCGCTTTAACTTTTCTTTACTATCGATACTATTCCAATCCTTAAATGAAGACGTTGCTCTTATAGCTGCGGTAGTGCTTAAAATATAATGTGAAAAATTCTTTACTCGATCATAGTCAACATACCAGTTTGCTAATGTTTTCCAAAAGTCCTCATCTCTATCAGATAAAGATGTACTCCCAAAATGATGCTTTACTTCCTTCTGAAATAAACCACCGGTGGAATTGATAATACTTACATCTCCGTTAACTTCAATTTGAAGAGTATCAGTATCATTGAGTTCAAAGCAATCTTTCAAAGCTATCAAGTACTGATACATAGTTCCGGCTTGTTTTTTTGTAGCATCATTTATCGCTTTATCCAATCCGAAAATCCCCCTTTAGACTTAACGCCCGCATACACAGTTTTACGAGAATCGTGCAACTTTAGTAGCAGTACAAAAAGTGAATATTTTTTGATATCCAACGTATTTATACTATCATTTATTTACATTTTTTTCAACAGTTTAAAACGACTGTATGTGCATTTTAACAATTTTGTCGTTGAGGAATTTCAAATGCTATATAATTAAATAGCAGGGCAAAGAGAAGCACAGCAGAATCTCTGCTGCGTTTCTCTTTGTCTTGTTTTCTTATGGTGTGATTTCCTGTTCTACCTGAGTCCCACTTCTCAGGTAGACGATGATTCTGTCTGCCGAGACTACCTTGACAGTGTCTACCAGCTGACGGATGATGCTTTCATCCCATTCTTTGAGATGATTGGGCATCTGCTTGAGTGCGTCTGCGGCAGATTCTATCCGAATCATTGCCTGACGGCTTTCTTTTCGGTGCTGTTCGATCACTGCCTTCTTTTCTTTGAGAGCAGCCATTTCCTTCAGCATGGATTCCAGCTGCTGTGTGTAGGCTTCCGGGTTATTCTTCTGGGTGGCATTCACAACGATCTCACGGGTGAGCCGATTGATTTCTTCCATTCTCCGTTCAATGTCCGCAAGGCTGATGGTTTCGCCGGGGATGGGAGCCTGCTCCAGCTCCATGACCTGCAGCAGCTCTTTCGCAAGGTTATCCCTGCGGCTCATGACCGAATTGATGGCATTCAGGATGGAGT
>JAHHTO010000131.1 GCA_020024595.1 Schaedlerella sp. | reverse complement strand
CTCGCTCCCTGCGAAAAATCCGTCAATTTCTCTATTTTCAAACAAGCCCTAGGAAAAACTTTTTTAGGAGGAATAGAAAGTGAACAACCTTTTTCCCAAAAAACAAGAAACCAGTTAAAAGCTGAAAGTGAAACAATATGGGGCGGCGGCTCTAATCTTAATTTTAATTGCAATCATCATGACAGTCATCCGCCTGATATGGGGAACGGTCATGTTAGGAAGCGGTGGAGATAAAGTGCCTTTGGGTATTATCATTTTCTATGCGCGTAACCTTGTGCTGCTCTTTGGAGCCATAGACCTTTTTTCAGCGGTCTACCATTTTGTACTTTGGAATCGAAACGGACGGCGCTGCATGGATGACGATAACAATAGCCTGTTTTCTGACTGGAAAAGCGGTGAACGGTCTCCGGTAAAAGTTTCTCTGGTTCTGTCAGCCGGTATCATAGTGCTGGCACTACTAATTGTTATGCAGGGATAAGGATGTATGAATCATGAAATGTCGAAAACACTTTGTTATAATACTTATCATGTTACTACTGTGCAACCAGGACATGGCAGTGCAACAAGGGAGAATGTATGAGATATGAGACATCAAAGTAACAAGCCTTTTCGATGGTTTATATGGATAGATATTCTTTTGAACGCAGCAGCCCTGATTGCTGCGGCGAATATCATTTATATCACAAATCGGGCTCTATCATTTGGAGGGCTCATGGCTCTTTTCGAATTATTGATTTTGGTTCCATATTTTTTGGCAACGTCTATCGTTCTGATTTTACTGTTGCTGTATATCAAGAAAGATAGATCGAAATTGGATATGGCCGCCTTTGTTTTACAAGCAGTTGCACCCATTCTGTGGCTGCTGATTATGAATGCACTAAACCCTGGCGGTTCATGGTTTGAAGCAATCATGATCCTTCAAATCATAGCAGGAATTACTGGCTTTGTGTTACGAATTTCTAAAAGGGCTTAACGTGTGTGAATCATTTTTTGCGGTAGGATATGCGCGGGCACTGCTCTATATTGGCGTATGAGGCGTATCACTATGGTTTGGACAAGAAACTCACTGGCTGTCAGAATCTCATCGGACAATTTATATTATAAAGAGGTGCACTTATTAGATGGAGCATGTGTTTCTAGAAATACAAAGCAGTATTGTATGTGAAGTATTAAGCGGAGAAAAAGAGGAGAAGGTGAAAAAACGAGTTCAAGATGAACTTGAGTCAAAAAATATCTGGGAAGGAGATCATCTTATGATAACAGATTGCTATTATGCATTGAAACATATTACAGAGGAGAGGGTTTCTAGAAAAGAATGGATATATTTCTGGGAGTGTTTTGACGCCGCAAGTACATAGAACCAAGGAGGTGGTGAATACAGTAGAAACTGAGCAAAAATATATAGAACGTGCGGTGCTTGTAGGACTTGCCTGCCATAGCTTCGCTGCGGAGCAGAATGCAGACGAGGAAACGCTGCCGCACGGCACAGAGACCGCAGACGGGCAGCCGGTGGCACAGACACCGTCCCGCACCAGATGCCAAGACATTCATTGGTGAAGGAAAAACTGTTTCCAATCGGGACAGTGGAACCGGATGGGATATCCTATGTTTCTGAATCAGGACATATTGATACTGTATTTCATGATAGTATTTTCTCATCTGGTAAAAGAATAGAGGACTATCTAAATACATGATTTATAAAACAGAAGAAGTCAAAGCTGCTCTATGAAACTGAAATAAGAGGGTAATTGGGTGTAATAAGACGTGTGGTAAAAAAGAGTGCAGCCCATTCGGGCTGCTACAAAATATAAAATGAGGTGTATTATTATGAAAACTTTTTCAGAATATTGCTTTGAAAGATTGGCAGAAAAGAAGCCTTTTGGTTGGCCAGATGAGCTGGAAAAATCTCTTGTAACAGATGCAGATATTGAGGCGGTAGAAAAAGAATGGGGATATCATTTTCCGGAAGAATTTAAGGAGTTTTTAAAGTCATACATTCTCCCTAAACCAACTATCCTCTACGGAGAGTTTACGGGGGATTGGTATGGTGCAGGCATGTCATATTCCTTTGAATTAGAGGAGTATTTAGATCCAGATGAGATACCGGAAGATCAGGAAATTTGTATTTTGGAAATTGTGTTAGAGGGTCTTATTGGAATGGCAGATATTGCTGGGCACAGCTTAAAGGAAAACATTGAACGGCTTTCATGGACGGAAACAGCTCCGCTCGGATATATCTATTTAGGGGAATTTATCGACATTTATATGTTTTTAGAGTGTGAAACTGGTGAGATCGTGTGTATTGATCATGATTTCTATACAATATCCGAACAGAAGGAAATTGACAATATCAAGCAGTTTAAAACCAAAATGTTTCAAAACTTTCATGAGATGTTAAAATGCTTGTTCTTAGGCGCTGTATGCAATGGAGAAACAGCCCAGTTATGCGAAGCGGACGAAGAAGAAAGCCTTCTTTATCTTGGAATATCTGACTAGGTTGTGTATTATCTCTCTTCAAAGTATAAAATTGCAAATAGCCTGAATGAATTTTTCGAATTGTTAGATCAAGAAGTTGACTATTTTTTTAAAATGATAGGCAGAATTGCAAAGCAGAAAGTCGCTCCTGTACCAGGAAACGTAGATGACATAAGGAAGTGCATAAAGTGGATAATCAAATACACATTGATCGATTGTTTCAAGCAAGAAAATTATCTTCCGCAGAAGAATATGAACAGTTTGAGGCTTCTTTGATTGCATTACAGGACAAGCTTCAAATGAGTGATATCAGTAAGCTATGTAAGGTATTTTACGATGATACGGAAGATGAAGAGGTCATGTTTGGACTAATTCACTTTATTGAACAGTTTGTAGGGGAAGAATATTTAAAGTGTATTGCAATGTGCTCTCCAAATATGACAGATGCACATGAATGGGCGATGATACTGAATACAAGAATACTCAATCATCAGAAATATTTTGCGCAATACACAGAAATCATTGCTGCTATGGAAGAACCTGATAAAACAAAAATCATAAATTTGCTTATGGATGTAAAAGAGGATAATCCAGACAGATTTGGAGAAAAGGTTGACTATATTTTAGAAAAAGCGCGTGGAGCAAAATGCATTTAAAACCGATTTATAAATTGCAAGGAGATCAAACAAGTGGATAGAGGATTTTTTCTCAATACGATTGAGATGATTCGGGAAAAAGTGCTGAAAGCGGGTGGTGAAGTTCATTCCTTTGAAAAAGGTTCTGTTTAAACTGTCGAGAAATATGTATAAAAGGATTTGAGGTGATGAAATTGCGGATTCCAAAGATAGAATTAGAGTATAGCTATTTAGAATGGTTTGCGATAGACCAAAATCATAAAATCCTCAGATTTACATCGGGAGGCTATGGGGCTGTACCAGAATTTGTGTATGAATCCCGCGAACGCACGGAAGTGTTATGTGCATATTTTGAGGCGTTGCCAGATATAACGGAGGGACACATAGCGCATACGCTTGCACGCGGATTTCTTGAGGATTATATAGCCGCTTCAAGAAAGGGGCTGTATTGTTTTGATGCATGTGACGGAACAAAATATACTTCGGCTTATACGAAGATCACGAGTCCTGAACGGGCCTTATATTATGATGACCTGCCGATGTGTATTCGAGATATCCTGCAATATAATTATCTGGCGCTTGATGTGGACAAAGTAGATGAAGTGAAGGTGCAGAACGAGGCTTTCATTTCTCTTTAATCTACGGGAGGGAAGATACAGAATGAATTGGAATCCATTAAAACCAGGAACATTTCGTTTTATTTCTGACTCCATAGGATATGAGGGAAGAAAAACGAAAACAGGAGAACTGTATCAAAAAGTATCCAAACTTTCTTGTAGTTTGGAGGATAAGGTGAAATTTATTTTACAGCACTGGGGATGGAATGGATCTGTCAGAGAAGAAGCAAAATACATTATGTCAAAAATCAATGATGCAGGTTTTACAATTCCTGTTCATGCTGAGCAGTTTTTTGAACAAATGTATGGATTATTTCTTCCAATGAAAAAGACAGTACGTTATTTAGAAATCTCATATGGAGGTACTTTGTGCTGTCGTTATCTACCGTATTGGGAGGATCACTTTTTCATAGCTTCAGAATGTCTCAGCGTCAAATTTGATGATGATATTATTCTAATTGGATATATGTTGGACTATAATGGATATTCATTAAATGCACTAGATGGATGGGAAGACCCCTATTATGATTCATCTGGTGCATGGTGCTACGAATTGTATCTTGGAAATAGTGGGAAATTTTACTTTTGGGATCAGGTTATCTCTGATTATGTAGGTGTAGAAGCGGAGAATCTGCTCTTATTCTTTGCAAGCGCATTTGGTTTGATTGAGAATCAGGAGGAAACAGGCGAACCAGAAACGGATGAAGATTACGAACGAATGGAGCTGATAGAGCAATTGTATAAAGAAGGAAAATATAGACAGAATTATTTTCGGGCTCCATTCTTATAGACCAAGGAGGTGCAGAGCAGAAATGATTTCAGCAGAAGCAAATGAGCTGCTTGAAGTTGGAAAAAGGCTTGATATAAAGGTTGAAGTATTACCGGATAACGAAGCTCAAACATATATCAGCCAGATATTGGAGCGATTCAAGCCTTTTAAAGTGACAGGGCATGTTGGTATCGGACATGACTCCTTTTGCCTGGGAATTGATGCATGGGAGTTTTCCTATATGGAGTATTTACCCAAAGGAAGCGGATATATTTTTTTCGATCAGGGACGTTCTATGAATCAGAGAACGGTTGTGAAAATAGAGGATTTGAGATTGTTGGGCAGGATTTTGGAAGATTCATTTGGAATGGAATATTTTGTTGCAAATGAAACAGCAGATTTTCTCATCGCGGTCAATTGGTATGTTGTGGAAATTTCAGGCGCAGAAAAGGCGCTTGGAAGACTGTCTGGATTCCGAACAGGACAGGCTGGGCAGGATACAGAGAGGGTGCAAGGCTGTGAAGGAGATGAATATGGAAATGAATGATTCGCAGGAATGGCTGGAACTCGTCAGAAAAAGAGAAGAATTTGAAAGAGCTAGTTTTTCTTTTAATAATTATGTCGAGGAGAATCAAAGGAAAGAGGACTTAAGAAACGCGTTAAAGGTAAAGGATGTATTAAAGCAAGAACATGTGCTGGAAATGATGGCACAAGGCTATATATTTACAGATTCGGTCGAGTTGGTTTTGGAAGAGATCGTTGAAATTGCAGTAACTGGACATGAGGACTGTGTTGCACAGGCATGGTCTGTATTAGAAGATCTAAACAGGAGACACCGGAACGATAAAAAGTGGAAGGAGAAGGTCATAGAACTCATTTATTTCTATACAGACAATAATAAACATGATGAGGCAGTATTTCATTTTGCATGGCTTCTATTATATGAGCTGAGGTTTAAACATGCGTTAAAAGAATACATTGAAAAATATAAAGAATATATGGAGGGAGAATTTGATGATGAGATTTTATCAGATATAGAAAATATGGAAGACGATTTCGTGTAAGCGTATTCCTTCGAGGAACATGCAGATAATCACCGAGGAGTGGGGCTGAAAAAGTTCTATGGATCATATTGAAAAAATTTTATATTTCAAGAAGGGAGGAGAATCAGAATGATTTGGTATGATTGTTTGGAGGAGGAGTATTTTTTAGGCTCGATCTATGATGTCATGCCGGAGCTGACAGATGTACGCATTAACAAACTGGAGCTGGACAGCCAGATGCGGGATGTAAATATTATTTTTGAAATGCCGCGCTATTGCGACAAAGAGCCGCTCAAGTGGCAAGAGGGAAAGTTCAACACCATTGTGGTAAATCTGCACTGTTGTGTTATTCGTGGGCTGATGGTCTCGTTAGATGAGACAAAGCACACAAATTGTATTGATATCAAGCGGGTAAACGAGAATCAGCTTCAGGTTAAGAGCAAAGGCAATATCAATATGGAATTTGATGCAGAGGTTGTCATGATTGCAAAGGTCAGCGGATATCAGAAGGAACAGCAAATGGAGTGAATCTGCGGCAATCGAGTCTGGCCAAGAAAAGGGAATACAGGAGGAAACGGGTTTGAAATTAGATAGAAAGCAAATCAATGATTTATGCACAGATGTGACACTTGCCGCTGAACTCAAGTCTGGACATTCGGATATCAGAAAATTTTTAACCGTTAAAGGTTATTATTATAATGATGATGGAAAGAAGATCGGGCTTGGAGAATTTCTGAAAGCAAACACCGATGACATATATTTTCTCTTACGATGCTATGAGATATCCGTTGATTATTATATCAATGATTGGGATGTCACCGAAGATGATTTGATCAGTGAAGTGTATCTGGAGGATATAAAAGGTATAGAGGCGTTGGAGCTTGCGTTAAGCAAATACATACAAGATTATTCTGTTTTAAAGCCGGAATGGTATTGTGATAATTTGCTATAAAACCGAAGCAGCCAGCAGATCCGGCTGAGGAGGATAAAGGATGTCAAACTGCAAGCCATGGA
>JAHHTO010000130.1 GCA_020024595.1 Schaedlerella sp. | reverse complement strand
GATATTTTCTATTCTAAATTATATTTTTTTAAGAAAAATAGTTGGAAACTATATATATGTTTGTGTTATAATACAAAAAAATAGAATAGGAGGATTTACTAATGAAAGGATTTGCAATGAAAAAAATCGGTGAGATTGGCTGGGTCGAAAAAGATGTTCCTGAAATTGGAGCGAAAGACGCGATTGTAAGACCTACGGCAATCTCTCCATGTACATCAGATGTACATACTGTTTGGTCTGGAGCTATCGGAGAGCGTACAGATATGATTTTAGGTCATGAGGCTGTTGGAATCGTAGAAAAAGTTGGTAGTGAAGTAAAAGACTTCAAACCTGGTGATCGAGTTGTTGTTCCTGCTATCACACCTGACTGGAATTCTTTAGAAGCACAGGCTGGTTATTCTATGCATTCCGGAGGCATGTTAGCTGGATGGAAGTTTTCTAATTTTAAAGATGGAGTGTTTGCTGAGTATTTTCATGTGAATGATGCTGACGGAAATCTGGCAATCTTACCGGAATCCATTGATGATGTATCAGGTGTTATGCTTTGCGATATGGTACCGACAGGCTTTCATGGAGTAGAGTTAGCAGACGTACAGTTTGGAGATAAAGTACTTGTTATTGGTATAGGACCGGTTGGTCTGATGGCTGTAGCAGGTGCAGCGATAAGAGGAGCATCTGAAATATATGCAGTTGGAAGCCGTCCGAACTGTGTTGAGATTGCAAAAGAATTTGGTGCAACACATATCATCAATTATAAGAATGGAAGTATTGAGGATCAGGTTATGGATTTAACCGATAATAAAGGCGTAGATAAAGTCATTATTGCCGGTGGAGATGTAGATACATTCACAACTGCAATCAAAGTGTTAAAGCCAGGCGGAAAGATCGGAAATGTAAACTATTTAGGAGAAGGCGATTATGTAAAAATTCCACGTGTAGAATGGGGATGTGGAATGGGACACAAACAGATTGCAGCAGGATTGATGCCGGGTGGAAGACTTCGTATGGAAAAATTGATCTCCTTGATAGAAGCAGGGCGTATCAAACCTTCTCGCTTAGTAACACATCAGTTCCATGGATTTGATAAAGTGGAAGAAGCACTTTTGATGATGAAGGATAAGCCGAAGAATTTGATAAAACCAATCGTATTTATAGAATAATCCATAGATAAGACAGGTTTGCTAATAATTGTGATATAAAAAGCAACTATATCATCATAAACATTGAATACGAAATAGGAAAGACAGTTGATTTTGATTCAGAAGTTGACTGTCTTTTTTTGCAGAAATTTAAGTATCGGAAATTAGAGTTCTTCATAAAGTTTTCAACAGCAGAAAAGAAATGACAGCATTTGGATATTATGATAAAATAAATGTAATTGAAAACATACATTTTGGGTATGAAGTCTATGATGATCGCGATCATACGGGAGTAGAAACTTATGGTTTCAATTACGGAAAGGAATCGGAGAAAATGAATAGAGAAGATATACGTTACAGGACATATGTACAGATTTTAAAAGAAGAACTTGTTCCAGCAATGGGATGCACTGAACCAATCGCAATCGCTTATGCGGCAGCGAAGGCAAGAGAGGTGCTTGGTGGGATGCCTGATCAAGTGAGAATCGGGGTCAGTGATAATATCATTAAAAATGTCAAAAGTGTTGTTGTGCCGAATACGAACGGAATGCGTGGGATTGAATCTGCAGCGGCAGCAGGAATCGTGGGTGGAGATCCAGATAAGCAGTTGGAAGTGATTGCAGAAGTTACCGAGGATGAAAAGGCTGCATTAAAGGAATTTCTGACACGGGTTCCGGTGAAAGTGGAATCCATTGACAATGGAATTATCTTTGACATTATTGTTACGTTATATAAAGAAAATGACAGTTCTGTTGTACGTATTAGTCAGTATCATACAAATATCGTATACATAGAGAAGAATGGTGAGATTCTTCTTGATATGACTGGAGAAGCACAGAAAAGCACTTGTGAGGATTTGACCGGTGCGGAGAAAGGATTAAGTGACAAATCACTCCTGAATATCAGGGATATTTTGGAGTTTGCCGACACCTGTGATGTGATGGATGTAAAAAGTTTGCTGGATCGGCAGATTCAGTACAATTCGTTGATTGCTGAGGATGGACTTCTTGGAGATTATGGTGCAAATATCGGATCTACGTATTTGAAGTTCTATGGATACAATGTTAGAAATCGTGCTATTGCAAAGGCTGCGGCAGGATCGGATGCCAGAATGAGTGGCTGTGAACTTCCTGTTATTATTAATTCGGGAAGTGGAAATCAGGGAATCACTGTGTCGGTTCCGGTCATGGAATATGCGAAAGAATTGGCAGTTTCAAAAGACAAGTTATACCGTGCCTTGATTGTATCTAATTTGATCGCAGTGCATGAAAAGACTGGAATTGGAAGACTTTCCGCCTATTGCGGTGCTGTTAGTGCAGGTTGTGCGGCGGGTTGCGGAATTGCTTATCTGCAGGGCGGAGACTATAGGGCAATCGCACATACACTGGTCAATTCACTGGCAATTGTGTCTGGAATCATTTGTGATGGAGCAAAGTCTTCCTGTGCGGCGAAGATTGCATCCAGTGTGGAAGCAGGAATTTTAGGATTTCATATGTATCAGAACGGACAGCAGTTCCGGGGCGGTGAAGGAATTGTTACCAGAGGAGTAGAAGAGACAATTCGTAATGTAGGTCAGCTCGGAAGAGAAGGGATGCGTCAGACAGATAAGGAAATCGTGAAAATTATGCTGAATGAAAGCAGTCAGACTGAAGTGGAATAAAAGTTAAATTTAACAGATGGGGATATGAAATTATGCGTGAAATGGATTTTACAATAGAAGATGTCAATGCACTGAAAGTTGGACAGGAAATCGAAGTAATCGAGAGTCAGTTGCCATCCTCTTATTACTATACAATGGAGCATGCACTTGGAATGAGTGGAAATTTTAAGAGTACGGAACGATTGAAAACAAGGAAGGGAATCGTGAAGGAAATTAAGGAGACGCCGAGATTTCATGTAGCGGTGTTGAAGTTTGATGAATAAGATGGTTTTGAAAATATCCAGATGCTTTTCACTGGGGGAAAACAGAAAGTGTTTTCCCCTTGATTTTTCTCTTTTAATGTTATAGTATGAAGTATACTTATAACATTAAAAAAGATTTCCGCTTTCGCGGAACAAACAAACGGGAGGGAGGTATTTATGAACAGCTTATATGGGTCGAAATTAACAGACAACTGGATATGGCAGGATTTTATAGTTCATTTTAAAAGCGAGACTACAAAATCCTCCTATCAGACAGATATTAACGAGATTATGAATTATATTCAGAAAGATTTTTTGAAAATCAATCAAGAGGATGTTGCAGCTTATTTTCGGTGGATGCAGAGTCGTGTAGAGGATGGAATCATTCAGCCGGGAACAATGGCAAAAAAATTCCGAGAATTACATTCCTTTGCTGAATATATATGCGAGAATCGAGAGAAATATCGTATTGGAAAGGAGTTTCAGGACTGGTATTATATTTATCTAAAGCAGGTTACAAAGCAGGAGAAATATGCCAGATTTATTTCGGCGGAACATATGGATCGTTTACTGGAGGCTGCAACAGAAGATGAGATGGCTTATACGATACTTGTTCTTTTGTATCGAGCAGGACTTTCATCTAGCGAGATTATTTCTTTGAAAAGAAGTGATTTTGCCGTGTATGACAATGGGATTTATGTAGTGACGGATAAAAGGAAGGAACCGTGTTACATTCCTGAGGATGTATTTGCCATCTTGAAAGATTATATGCAGAAAAAAGGAGATTCAGGAGTTCTGTTTGTTAATCAAAGGGGAAATCCTTTGAATCTGATGTATATCAGCCGCATGATGAAGAAATATACAGTGAAAGCCGGAATTCCTTCATACAGCGCTGAGAGTGTCCGTAATACTTGTGGAATGAATTTGTTTTCATACGGAGTGGGAGCAAAGCAAGTGGCAATGCAGTTGGGAATTACGGAAATACAGATTCATAGATACAAAAATTTATCATATAGAGATGATTTGCAAAGAGCGGCGAATCATCTTGTGAAAGTGAAAGTTCTTCCTCCAAAGAATTGAAATAACGGTACTGCTAGCAGTGGATTACAATAAAAAATACTTGCACTTAAATCTGGGAAAGTCTATAATTAAAAATGATTTTTAAGATTTATAGGAAATTGCAGCAACGAATTTGAAACAGGAGGCTACATTCATAAAGATTCATGAATTTTAGCGATAATAGTATGAAAAGAGGGATAAAATAATGAGCATTAGAATTGGTATTTTAGGTTATGGTAATTTGGGACGAGGAGTAGAATGTGCAGTGAAACAGAATCCGGATATGGAACTTGTAGCTGTATTTACGAGAAGAAGTCCAGAAAATGTCCATATTTTGACAGAAAACGCAGTCGTATGTAATGTTTCAGACGTAGCAGACTGGAAGGATAAAATTGATGTTATGATTCTGTGTGGAGGAAGTGCAACGGATTTGCCGGAGCAAACACCGAAATTTGTGGAGCTCTTTAATGTAGTAGACAGTTTTGATACCCATGCAAGAATTCCGGAACATTTTGCAAATGTGGATGCTGTAGCAAAAAAGAGCGGGAAAGTTGGCATTATTTCTGTGGGCTGGGATCCGGGAATGTTCTCTTTGAACAGAATGTATGCAAGTGCAGTGCTGCCGAACGGAAAGGATTATACATTCTGGGGGAAAGGCGTGAGTCAGGGGCATTCGGATGCAATCCGCCGGATTGAGGGTGTGAGAGATGCGAAACAGTATACGATTCCTGTTGATGTGGCTCTTGAAGCTGTCAGAAACGGAGAGAATCCAGAGTTGACCACACGACAGAAACATACAAGAGAATGCTTTGTTGTATTGGAAGAAGGGGCAGATGGGGAAAAGATAGAAGAAGAAATTAAAACAATGCCGAATTACTTTGCAGATTATGATACAACAGTACATTTTATCAGCGAAGAGGAACTGCGACGTGATCATAGTGGAATTCCACATGGAGGTTTTGTGCTAAGGAGTGGGAAGACCGGATGGAACGAGGAGAATAAACATCTGATCGAGTACAGTTTGAAGCTGGATTCTAATCCGGAATTTACTTCCAGTGTGATCGTGGCTTATGCAAGAGCGGCATATCGTCTGGCAAAAGAAGGTCAGTGTGGATGTAAGACAGTATTTGATATTGCACCGGCATATTTAAGTGCAAAAGACGGAGCAGAACTTCGTGCAACTATGCTGTAATAGAAAGTGTCATTTTAGTTATATTTGTTAAATGGAGGATGGGCGATGAAAACAGAACGTGTTGAAAATATGTGTGGTGGAGACGGCCATGTGATTATCAAACGATTATTAGGGGAAACAGAATTAAACGGGAAGTGCAGAATGTATGCACAGGTAACATTGGAACCGGGATGTTCTCTTGGATATCATGAGCATCACAATGAAAGTGAGACTTACTATATTATTTCCGGTGAAGGTGAATATAATGACAATGGAGAAGTTCGCCCTGTAAAAGCAGGAGAAGTGACATTTACACCTGATAAATGTGGGCATGGACTGCGTAACACCGGGCTGGAAGATTTGGTGTTCATGGCGCTCATTATTTTAGATTAATTGTAATAATATAGTTAGCTGAAAATAAGAAAAAGTTCTGCAGATAGCGATATGTTTAGTATCCTGATCCGCAGAACTTTTTTATTTTTATAAAGAAAGACTATATTTTCTGAATAAGCAAGAGATGACACCTGCAAGGCATAAACCAAACAGCACATTATGCATGGAACCGAAAACATTCAGTGCGCCGCTGATCCCTTTGAGGATTTCAAAAGTTTCAGGTATCCAGTCATGAATAAAAAAGGCAGTATGTGAACAGAGGTAAAGAAAAACAAATGAGAACAAACCACGACCCACATCTTCACGATACACTCCGTATTCGTCACGGATACGTACCTTTGTCATTGCCCAGAGCATGGAAATAATCTCGTAAAGCATTAGCACTGCAACAACAGAAAAATAAGCTGCAAGCATCTGGGTATATGTGTTGGTTGATATTGCATCCTGGATATCTCCGTAAGGGGCACTTCCGCGGAGAAAGTTATATCCCATCAGAATCAAAATTGCAAGCATCAGAATCAGAGAAAGATTGCGTATGATTGTACGTGCAAGAATGAGAAGGGCATTACCACCTTTTTGAATCGGGGCAGCCAGTTGTGTAGGCCGGTATCGTCTGTGGCGTTTTGAGGAACTATGATAATCGGGTTCATAGTCCTGATAATGCATTTTTTCAGTGCGGTATCTGTTGTTTGAAACCGTGTGATCGCGATGCGAATGAACAGTTCTTTGGGGATGGACCCTCTGTGTTTCAAAATTCATCTCAGTTGTATTGTAATCAAATGATATCTCATCTTCATAGGTTACTTCAAAATCATCATCGAAATAAGATGCGTTTTTATTTGTGGAATGCATACTCTCTCCCCTTTCTGCGCATTTTCCGATGCTCTTTATACTAGTACCTTTTAGCAAAAAACACAAGAGTACAGTAGAAAA
>JAHHTO010000013.1 GCA_020024595.1 Schaedlerella sp. | reverse complement strand
CCCTATATTCATTTGATAAAAATTTGAGAAACTCTGTTATGGCATCTATGTTGGATTTAGAAGAACATGTTAAGGAAATCGTTGCTGATATCGTTGCAAAAACTTTTGGAACTCATCAAGATGACTATTTACAATTCAATAATTATAAAGATAAGCGTAAACGTAAGAAACAATTCACATTAAACGCAATCTTAAAAACTTTAACAGATGCTACCTGCAGTGGTAAAGACCCAATAAAACATTATCGCGAAAAGTATGGTACAGTTCCTCCTTGGATTCTATTCAAGAATGTATATCTGTCTACAATTGTCAATTTCTTATATTTATTTAAAGCAGAGAATCAGTTGGCTGTCGCTAAACGTTTATATGATAACTCTAGACTTCAGCTTTCTGACCAATCTCTTCGTAAATTAATGATGGACACATTGTTCCTTTGTCAAGAATATCGCAATCTTGCTGCTCATGGAGGTCTTATGTATAACTACCAACATTTTAGCAATATTCGCATTGATGAAATCTTTCAAGGACAGCGCAAAATAAATGTTGATGGTTTTAGCGGCCTGTTAAATTTGCTTGCATTATTCAAATATAATGCTCCTTACAAAAATTTATTTGATGCCTTAGATTATTCAATAAACAGACATTTTTCGAATTTTTCTGAAGATGTTACCTATCTCAGTCAGATTTTAAATATTGATTTTGTTCCATCTGATTTCGTATATATAACTAAATCTAGTAATAAATATCACTCAATCCCACATTGCAGTGGTATTGTTAACTCTTTAGAGGTAAAACTTGACTATGCTGAGAAAAATGGATATATCCCTTGTAAACGTTGTTTCCATTAAAATTCTATAATTAAAACCGCCTCCATGTTGTAGCATTGAGACGGTTTACATAGACTATATTCCCGAAGATGTACAGTTATTCTAAGCAAATATATTGTATCATCTTCGGGCAGTCAACGCAAGCGGAACTAATATTCCGGCCGGCTGTTATTTTTATACCCTTTTTTACATACATTTTCATAGGAGCGTGATACAATGTCTTATTTCATTTACGCAAGAAAATCAAGAAAAGATGCCGAACTGGAAGCACTTGGAATTGATGTGTTGGAACGTCACATCACCACCCTGTTAGAACTTGCAAAGTCACTTTCGCTTCCCATCGGTGCAATTTACCGGGAAGTTGTCTCCGGTGACAGCATTGATGCTCGTCCAGTTATGTCTCAGGTCCTTGCAGAAGTTGAAGCGTGCATGTGGGATGGAGGTCTTGTAATGGATGTAGACCGTCTGGCCAGAGGTGACACCATTGATCAGGGACGTGTACAGCGTGCGTTTTTCTATTCCAACACCCAGATTGTTACCCCAAACAAAATCTATGATCCGTCAAACGAATATGATAATGAGTATTTTGAATTCAGTTTGTTTATGAGCCGTCGAGAGTATGCAACCATCAAACGCAGGATGCAGCGCGGCCGGGAGCGTTCCAGTTCAGACGGATACTATGTAGGAAATATAGCACCATACGGCTGGAAGCGTGTCACCGCACCAGATGGGAAGCACTTCTCTCTTGCTCCGGATGAAAAGGAAGCACCGGTTCTTGATCTGATTTATGATTTGTGCGGAAACAAACAATATGGTTATCAAAAAGCCTGCACATACATGACGAATATGGGAATTCTTGCACGAAGTGGGAAACCTTTTACTCCCTCAACATTAAAAGGCATCATATCTAATCCGGTAAATATCGGCAAGGTTCGATGGGGATATCGGAAGACAGTCCGAGCTGTGAAGAATGGATCTGTTGTCAGATCACGTCCTCATGCATCCGAATATCTTCTGGCAGATGCTTCCTGGGATGCCCGTATCAGTGAGGATTTATTCCACCGGGCAAATCAACCAAAAGGCAGCTTCTCTGCTCCGATTCGTAATGACCGACCGATTCAGAATATTTTTGCCGGTCTTGTTCGTTGCTCCCAGTGCGGCAGACTGATGGTCCGTAAAAAATCACAGACCAAGACTCCCTATGACTTTCTCATTTGCCATTATGTTGAATGCACCACAGTCGGCATTCGCATTGACGAACTGGAATCCGCACTGCTTGAATGGCTAAAAAATTACATAGCAAAGTATGAGTTTTCCGACACGTTTCAGGAAGATGCAGTCGCTATAGCCGCTAAAGAATCTATCGTGACCAATCTGGAGAATGAGCATCAGACACTTCTAAAACAGCGGGAATCTTTATTTGATTTTTTGGAGCAGGGAATCTATACGAAAGAAATCTTTATAGAGCGTTCAAATGCACTGGAACAGCGCATAAAAGACTGCCTATCCAATATCAGCACAGCACAGGAAGATCTGCATCTTACAATTGCCCGGCAGGCGAATCGCAAGAACTTTGTGCCACGCTGCAAGAATCTTTTAAGTGAGTGGGAGAATCTAACGATTCCCGAAAAGAACAGTGCCCTTAAGAGCCTGATTGATAACATCATTCTAACAAAGGTGACACGAAACAAAAAAGGACAAAAAAACTCTGAATTTTCTATTGATGTATACCCGAAAGTACCGAAATAACACCGCTTTATCCCTTGTTTCCGGTACTTTTTTGATGAAATATATTAGTTGCATCTTCTACGCGCCTATTCTTCTGTGCCAATGTCTGTCAGTATTCCAGTAACTTCCTTATATGGCATCGTATATCTTTGAGCAAGATATCGCATAGATGCTGCCAACTCTCCGTCCGGGCCTCCGAACTGCGTAATAATAATCTGTGCAATCTCCGGATTTGTCTGTGTAATCCTTACCGGATACTGCAGTCTTTTTTCATAATTCCACATAAATCAGCATCCCCCTTCTTGCCATGGCCACGGCTCATCTATCCAATTCCATCTGTTATCACAGGAATATACAGCTGTGTCAATATTCAATGGTTCGTAATGCTCCGCATACAGTTTCATTGCTTCATTACGAATCCGGCTGTATTTCTGGAAATACTCCATAGCCTCTTCGTCATACGGATGTGTATCCAAAAATAATTTCACTTCATCTACTGCAAAGCTGGCCTCGTTAATTTTCTGCAATAAGTCCTTTCTACATGGACATTCACTCATCGATTGCAGCCTCCTCTCCCACAAAACATTTTATCCAGTTCACGGAAAATTGTACCTCGTGAGAATCCTTCACAAATATCATATACCTCGCACCATTTCTGCCACGGTACATACGCCATTGCCAGCGGCATTCCTTCCAAAACATCTACATGATGTCCACAGCCGCAATCTTTCCTCTCCCTCTCATATGATTCCGGCATATGGCATTCATCACGATACATCGTATCACACGGCTCCGACATGCAGCGTCCATTACAATGAGTCATGTTCCTATATCCCGGCATCTGACGCTGATTCATACAGGACGAACGCTGCTGATACAGATTCCCGGAACGTCCATAGCGCATATTATTCTGGTAATTTACCATTTCAGACTCCTTTTGTCTCATTCTACACTATCATATTATGGAAGAAAAAAGAAAAGGTTCCGGTACACTCCGAAACCTTTTCTCTTTTACACTTCTTTATTTCAACTTCTTTCCTAATTTCACATCTACAATTTTCTCTGTATATTCCCCATTATTTTCCGGTATCTGAATAGTTATAGAAATCGTTTCATCCTTTGCATAATACTGCAACTCTCTCTGGAGACTTTCCATGCCATCCACATCTACACCTTCCAGCCCGGTAATGATATTCCCTTTTGTAATGCCTGCATTTTCAGCACCACCGTTCTTTACAACATCTTCTACATAGACACCGGTTGGCATATGATACCGTTCTGCACTCTGAGCATCTACATCAAATCCAGTGATTCCAAGATATCCGCGTTCATTTTCTGCCACCTTTGTCTTTGTCTCCCGATTCATTAAATCAGAAATAATGTCTGTTACATCACTAATCGGAATTGCATATCCCATACCTTCTACCATAGTTCCTGCCAGCTTAGACGAACTAATACCTATAACCTCTCCTTTTGCATTGACAAGAGCGCCTCCACTGTTTCCCGGATTGATTGCCGCATCCGTCTGAATTAATTTGACGCCGCTTGAAACAGCCTCACCTGTTGTTTCATCTATCGTCGTACTCTCACGATCTACCGCACTGATAACACCTGTTGTTACAGACTGTCCATACCCCAGCGCATTTCCAATTGCAATGGCGGGCTCTCCGATATTCAGCTTTGTAGAATCTCCCATGGTCGCAACTGCAATCGCATTCAATGTGTCCTCTGAAATCTCTGCCATTGGAACTGAAATGACTGCAAGATCATTGTCCGCATTGGTTCCCTTAATGTTTGCCTCCAAACTTGTATTATCTGCAAATGTAACGGTTAATGTCTGACTTCCTTCGACCACATGGTTATTGGTTACAATCAAAAGTTCATTGTCTGTCTGACTAATGATAATTCCACTTCCCGCACTTTCCGATTCCTGTTGCTGATAGCCCCCAAAGAAACTCTGTACTTCCTGTACACTCATATTTGTAATCGATACCAGCGAAGGCATCACACTTTCCACTACTCCAGATACATCTGATGTGATAACACTGGAAGACCGGGTCAATTCTGTACTGTTCACCTGCGCTGCAGGCTCTTTTGCTTTCTCCCCGGAATTTGTTAGCCCCAAAATTTGATTTCCAATAAAATTCGTTGTCAAGAATGTGGCACTAGATACCACCCCGAACAGCAATGCAACTCCAATTACAAGAACCACTTTCGGCAATTTTTTCTGTGGCTTCTTTTCATGCTGCGGCTGATTCTGATAATCGCCTCCACTATATTGTGTATTATTATTCTGATTGTCCGTATTATAATAACTATATTGATTTTCCATACAAACTCCTTCTTTCTCTATGTTTTATCTCTTGATACGACAGATTGTAATATCCTTTACCCTCTCACAACCTGCATATTTATTTTATATAGTTATCATAATCGCTATTTGTGATAAAAATGTGTTTAATTATCAAATAAATTATGACACTTGTTTATTCTACATGTCCAATTGTATTCCCAATCATATGCTGAACCCCCTGACTGTCTACTAGATAAACTGTAATCTTATAATCTCCCGTTTTGAAATCAAAATCCGGAATATTAATATTCATAACATAATCATCGTCCGTCTGAGGTTCTGCCTGCATCCACTGAATATCACTCTGGTCATCTTCCACCCATACAGCTACATTGATCGCGCTGATTCCTTTGCCCTTATCATCAATTTCACTAATATGCAATGGCATATATCCTACTGTATAATCATAGTCATTCAATGTCAGCACCGCACTTGGCGTATTCTCCACTATTTTTGGCTCATCCACTACAATATCTGAAGTGAATTCTTCCATTAGTTTCGATTTTTTCCGAAGTTCCGATTCTACTCTGTCCCTTCCGTATAATTCTGACAAGGTATATTCATCTGAAAATAGATTCGTTCCCAGTCCCAGTCGATTTCCTTCTATATGGACACCCATACTCGCCAATGTCGTCGGAAAATCATCAAACGTTGTATACTCTCGTCTCAATTCAGGATTCTCTGTCTCAACAGCCGAATTGATATAAGTCGTATAAACCTTTCGATCATAGTCTGGATTCTTATCGACTTCTTCACAGAAATCACTGTCCATTGTCAAATGATCTCCGGTAATCACAATGGTTGTATTCTCATAAAACTCTTGCTGTTGAACCCATCTTACAAAATCTGTAATCTGTTTACTGGAGCAAGAAAGAACATTTCCATATGCATTGCCATCATGAACATCTTCACATATTTCACAATAATATCCATCCTCAAAATGAGAATCTACCGTAAGCATTGTAAAATTAAATGGTTCATCCTGTGCTGCCAAATCCAACAACTCTGTCTTTGCAAACTCAAACAGTTTTTTATCCTCATATCCCCACCATACTCTATAATCCGGTGGAATCCAACCATTCTCAACTGCATAATTATAATCCCTGATCTGAAATCCCCCATGATCTGTAAACAACTGGCGTCTACCGCCAAAGGTGGCATCTGAGCCAATGAGCAACATCTGATTATATCCTGCTTCCTCCAGCACATCTCCAAGGGCAACCACTTTGGGCAGAAAAGTTTCTTGCTGATTCATGGAATTATCTCCCACCGGTATACTCAAAGGCAATCCTGAAGAATGAGCAAACATCCCTGCAACCGTCCATGTTGTGGACGGCATTGTATATCCGCCATTCAGCTTGAAACTATCACCGGAAAAGTCTTCATTCTCTTGTGCCAGTTCTGTCAGTTCCGGAATATAATTCACCTCATATCCTCCACCATTTTCCTTATCGGCATAAGTGATTTCCATAGATTCCAGATAAATGTATATCAGATTTCTTTTCTGCTCCGGAAATGTGATTTCTGTATCTTTCGGATTTACATAATTGTCATCAATAAAGGGGGAGTATGTCCCCTGATTTGCTGTATAATTCTTCACATCCAGACGCTTCCCCGTATAATAAACAACTCCCGCACTTACACATACAGCAAAGAAAACCACTCCTACAACAAACTTATGATATCCATCCCCTCTTCTGGCGGTCAAAAGTACCAATATAAGCAGTAACATCACAATAACAGCTGCAGGAATGCAATAATTAATGTATTCTCTCACCATGGAGAGATTCGTTCCTTCCATCGGTGCATTTAATTGATACATTAGTTCATCCATGTTCAACTTTGGCCATGTATGAAACATCCATAAAGCACTGCACCACAAGAGTGTTGCCAGCGCTCCAATCAAAACTGTAGCGAACGCTTCTAATGCAAAAAAAATCTTTTTTATTACCTTTACAAAAATATTAAAATAATTCATTTTTTCCTCTTTCACCTTCATTTTTTTTATCATTCATCACTGGTTTAGATATATTATCCATAGTAAATACGTTCAACAAATCTAATATAACTTTTATTTGAAATTGATTAAGATTATGGACATCTAAATATATTCCATTTCTTTTACCCATTAACAAGCTATCAATCGTCACATTAAATAAAGATGAAATCTTTATTAATACTTCATAAGAAGGTTGTCTGGAGTCATTTTCATAAGAAGAAACAGTAGATTTTGTTACATTTAATTTTTCTGCAAGTTCACTTTGAGTCATATTTCGTGACACTCTTAAAGTTTTTATTTTTTCACCTAATATAACCATATAGAACCTCCTTGTTTATTGAGTATACTTCAAAAAAGATATACTTTTGGCATACTTGAATCACACCATCAGTGTACTTATGATATACTTACGGTATACTAATAGTATATAAAAGAGGGGGGTGAGAATATGATTAGACTGTGTAAACATAATCAAGATAAGGTTATTGAAAAGGTTCGTAGTGGACAACTTGATGCAATAACACTTAGCGCTACAAATTGAATTGATACACATGGAAGTTTAAAAGAAGGTCTTATGCAGGATGGCAGCCTTAGAATTCTATTAAGCCGGTACGCATTTTTATTGTTTATTAATTGAAGTATTTTTTATTCATCACTTTACACTTTCCTTTGCTTCATATAGAATATATTGTGAAATATAAAATATTTACTACAGCTTTATGTGAACAGGAGAAAATAGTATGAAGAAAAAAACAGCGGCTCTTATTTTTGCTTTTATACTCATTTTGCAATCAGCATCACTCAATGCTCTTGCAGCCGATACAGAAATTCCAACTGAAGATATAACCGGTTCAGATCTTACAGAAACATTTACTGAAAGTTCTAAGGTCACCAGAACTACAGAAAAAACAGCAGATGGCTATACTTACATTGTTCAGAATGATGGGACCATTGCTATTATGGAGTACACAGGCGGTTTATCTGATATCATAATTCCTTCCGAAATCAATGGCAGAACAGTCAGCACCATCGGAAATGAGGCTTTTGCCAAACAAACACTCACAGCACCCCTGAACTCCGTTGTGATTCCTAACAGTATAACTACAATTTACAACTATGCCTTTGCCTTTAATGACACCTTAACAGATATTGTTCTTCCTGACAGCGTTACGTGGATTGGCAGTTCTGCTTTTACCGATTGCGGCTTTACATCAATCAGGCTGCCCAAGAATCTCACTATAATTAATGAATATGTTTTTATGGACTGTACTTCTTTAGAAAATATCATACTTCCAGAAAACATTACCGATATTAACCGTTCCGCTTTTGCAAACTGCAGTGCCTTAAAAAAGATTTCTGTTCCTTATGGTGTGACCTTGATTGATGACAACGCCTTTGCCATGTGCACCAATTTACAGTCTATCGAACTTCCCAACAGTATAAAAATAATCGGCAGTTCTGCCTTTTATGGCTGCAACAGTGATTTAATGTTATATGTATATGAAGACTCCTATGCATTGGAATATGCTCAGAGGAACAACTATCCCTTCCACATATACGAAAATGCCCACTACGATGATGTGAGCCCTGATAACTGGTATTATAAATATGTAAACTGGGCGTACTCCCATCATCTAATGACAGGCTACGAAAGTGGTAATTTTGGACCAGCAGATTTACTGACTAGGGGACAGTTTACTATCATCCTGCATCGCTATGAAGGTTCCCCAGTCGTTACACTTCCATCTCCGTTTCCAGATGTAGAAGCCGGGCTCTATTACACAGATGCAATTATATGGGCAAAAGAAACTGGTATCATAGGTGGATATGATAATGGAACCTTTGGACCTGTTGACAATATGAATCGTGAGCAGCTTGCAACGATGATGTACCGCTATGCAGGTACCAAAGGATATAATACATCAAAACGTGCAGATTTGAGTACTTTCCCGGATGCTGGCAACGTGCATACTTTTGCAGAGGAGGCAATGCAGTGGGCTGTAGCTGAAGGATTGATTACAGGAGATAACGGTTATCTAAATCCACAGAGTAATGCCAACAGAGCTGTAACCGCCACGATTATTTATCGCTTTTTGAATGTTTATCAGTAAATTGATATGAAAAATGAGAAGAGTTTCCAAAACAGGATTCTCTTCTCATTTTTTGGTCAATTTTCAATTCTTTTTCAATGATTGTCAAAACGACAATCATCGATTGATTTTATTATAGTTTATAATTCTTTCTTGTTCATAATATATACCGCAACCAGATAAGAAATCACAGTCATCACGATTGCAATGATAACTCCGGCAGTAACAATACCACTCATTGTTACATTTCCAAACTTTGCTGCGAATCTGGTTGCTCCAAATTTATTTAACACCTTTGCCCCACAGTAGCTTAAAAAAAACAAGCCTGCAAAACATACGATCATTACGATCTGGCGTTTCTCAGAACCAAACTTTAACTGTAAAGGAATCATCAATGATATCATCAGTACTCCTGCTGCAAGTGCTCCGACTGAAGTCAGAATAAGCGGCTGAATTTCTGCCACCTGTCCCTTTATAACTTTCATCATCACTGTAAGTAATGTAAAAACACCCCATGCAATACCAGATGTTACCAGGCAGTATGCATACTTCTCTCTTACATATCCTTTCCGGCTGATGGGAAGAGTAAACAAAAACGGGAATCCATTATCATATTCATCATAAGATATGGTGCTTAATGTAAACATTGCAAACATAATTATTAAATACGTGATTCCAAAATAATATTGGTTACTGCCAAATAAAAAAATCGCCGCAAACACACAAGCTATCAGAAAAAACTGCTTCTGTCCCCTTAAAAGCCTTAAATCTTTAATGAACATTCCTTTCATTGCTTTTCACCTCGAATCATCATTGTTATTACTTCATCAATACTGCCTTTTTCTATCTCAATCTCTGGATAATTTTCAAGATAATACTGCTTTTGATCTGTCAAACAGCTATATCCGTAAGACTCTTGCCAATATCGCAGCAAGTGCTGCTTATCCAGCTTATCATACTGTTCTTCTGTCACCTTCAATACTGCATAATTACTAAGTAACACATCTGTTTCTTCATGCATCACAATTCGTCCGTCATCAATCATATATAAATCATCACATAGATTCTCCAGATCACTGGAAATATGAGAACTGATCAGAATTGCCCTGTCGTCTTGCTCCATATACTCTCTAAGCAGATTTAGGAGTTCCTCTCGTGCGATCACATCCATTCCTGCAGTCGGTTCATCCAGGATCAACAACTTTGCATCATGTGAAAGAGCCGCCAATAACTGTAATCTCCGTTTCATTCCTGTAGAAAATTCTTTGATTTTCTTATCCAGAGGAAGCTGAAAACGCTCACAGTTACGGATAAATTTCTCTTTCTGAAATACAGGGTACAACTTCTCCATAACAACGATCAGATCCTGAACCATCAGATATCCGCTAAATCCGGAATCTGCCAGAACCACTCCTATCTGTTCCTTGTCTCTTGCATTCAACTGTTCTGCTGGTTTCCCAAATACTTCAGCCGTTCCGCCATCTTTATAAATCAATCCCAAGGCAAGTTTAAATACCGTTGTCTTACCTGCACCATTTTTTCCGATCAATCCTGTAATACATCCGGGCTGTACTTTCAAAGAACAGTTCAGATCAAATTTATCATAATGTTTCTCAGCATTTTTTAAAACTAACATCTCACTCATCCTCCAAAATGATTTGAAATAACTCCTGTATTTCCTCACTGCTCATTCCACAGCTTTTTCCTTTTCTAATTGCCAGTTCCAAATCCGTTTCCACTTCTTTCTTCTTCTCTTCTAACATCATCTCCTGATTTGCGCTCGTAACAAAGCTCCCTTTGCCGTGTACTGTATTCACAAATCCTTCTTCCTCCAATGCGTCATATGCTTTTTTTACTGTCAATGCACTAACTTTCAACTCTTTCGCGAGAGTTCGAACAGACGGAAGCATCACCTCTTCCTGCAATTCACCATGCATAATTTTCGTTTTGATCTGCCCGACAATCTGCTCATATATAGGCTGCATCGAAGAATGATTGATAATCAAATTCATATAATCCCTCCTTCTCTACAAACAGTATATAACAGTACACACCTGTTGTCAACTGTTATATACTGTTTATTTTAAAATTATGATAATAAGAATCAAATTTTAAGAACGGTCATATTGAACTTGTGCTATAATTTTCCTAGGTTCTTTTCCTAAGACGAAATCATATACAAAGGAGAAACTTATTATGTATTATACATGGAATGAATTGTTTTGGATTTTCTTTAGTTATTCTTTTGTCGGATGGTGTACCGGCGTTATCGCGAATGCCTTTCGTAGAAAGAAGTTTGTCAATACCGGTTTTCTTAATCTTCCGCTTTGTCCAATATACGGAATCATCGGAATGGCTTACAGCATCTTTCTCCCGGAATTAAAAAACCATCTATTCTTCCTTTTTCTGGGTGGATGCATCATTGCATTCATCATCATTTTTGTAACGGGATTTCTTTTTGAACAGATATTTAACAGAAAATGGCTGGATTACAGTAAATCACGTTTTCAATTTCAGGGATATTTAAATCAGCTGCATCTGCTGTTTTTCGGACTCATTGCGGTTGTCTGCATCCGCTATATAAATCCGCTATTATTAAAGCTTAGCAATCTGATTCCCGGAGCTGTTAATTTCATTCTCGAAATCATACTTAGCATCCTCTTGTTGACAGACATCCTCTGTTGTATCGCTGTCATCTTTCAGATACAGCATTCCATCCGTGCTGCACGTTTTGTGGAACAAATGCAGGACTTCACCGAAGATATCGGAAATGTTTTAACCAAAGTAGTCTCAAAGCGTATAGAAAAAGCATATCCGAATATTGAGCGCAACACAGTATTTCACACGCCTGCCAAGACCAAAAGCAATACTGTCTTTGCAGAAGGCTGCTGTACATATAAACTGATCTGGCTGTTCTTTTTGGGAGCCTTTTTAGGAGACATTACAGAAACTATCTTCTGTAGAATCACAAGCGATGTATGGATGAGTCGAAGCAGTGTCGTATACGGACCATTTAGCATTGTCTGGGGATTAGGATGTGCATTTCTTACGGCGATTCTCTACAAATACAGAAAAAGAAGCGATCGATATATCTTTATATATGGGACCCTTCTCGGCGGAGCCTATGAATATATCTGCAGTATCTTTACCGAACTGGTCTTCGGCACGGTATTCTGGGACTATAGTAAGATTCCTTTTAATCTTGGCGGGAGAATCAACCTTTTATATTGCTTCTTTTGGGGGATAGCCGCTGTTGTATGGCTAAAAATCCTTTACCCGATATTATCTGGCTGGATTGAAAAGATTCCAAAAAAGATCGGATATCTACTGACCCCCATTGCGGTCGTGTTGATGATTGGTAACATTCTCATATCCGGAATGGCTCTTGCCCGATACAGTGCCAGAACCATTCATCCAAAACCGCAGAATCAAGTGGAAGAATTTTTGGATACGCATTTTGATGATGCACGTATCGAGCGCATCTATCCAAATGCAACGATTGTAGAATAGAATGCATACAAAAAAGCAAACTGCCCTTTCTGATACATGGATATCTCAACAATCCATTTTGCATCTGTCAGGCAGTTTGCTTTCCTTTTCTAATTAAAATTTGTCTTCTTATTTCTTTTCCTGAACTTTCGTTCAAGAATCTTTCTTCGTGTCACCTATTCAATCGTAAGTACCTTATAATCCTTGTCTTCTACTGTTTTCTTCAACACATCATCCGCAAGTTCTGCATTTAATGTCACAACTGCAGTTCCCGCCTCATGGCTTACTTCTGCTGCATCTACCTCAGCCAGCGCTTCCAGCGCACTCTTAACTGCTGCCTCACAGTGTCCACACATCATTCCTTCGATTTTCATTGTCTTTGTCATTGTTACTTCCTCCTGTTTTTTCTTTGATTTAGTTTTTATTTTTTTATCTCTGCTTGCATCATGAATCTTGAACCAATTCAGGCGCAATGCATTTGTTACCACACAAAAACTAGACAAACTCATTGCAGCTGCACCAAACATTGGATTTAGTTTCCATCCGAATAACGGATACATTAATCCTGCTGCCAATGGAATTCCGATCGCATTGTAAATGAATGCCCAGAACAAATTTTCATGTATATTCCGCAAAGTTGCACGGCTCATACGAATTGCCGCAGGCACATCACTTAAACGACTCTTCATCAACACTACATCTGCCGCATCAATGGCAATGTCCGTTCCTGCCCCAATCGCAATTCCCATATCCGCTCTTGTCAATGCCGGAGCATCATTGATTCCGTCACCAACCATAGCAACTTTTCCTTTTTGTTTCAGCGAACGAATCACACTCTCCTTACCTTCAGGCAAGACCCCCGCGATCACCTCATCTACACCTGCCTGAAGACCAATCGCTTTGGCAGTCCGTTCATTGTCACCTGTCAGCATAACAACATGAATCCCCATATTCTGCAACTCTTTGACAGCCATCGGACTATCCTCCTTGATGACATCTGCCACTGCTATAATTCCAATCAAATTTTCATCTTTACCGAAAAATAGTGGTGTTTTTCCTTCTCCTGCAAGCACCTCTGCCTGCTTCTTGATTTCATCCGATACATTTGTATATTTACAGATAAATTTCAGATTACCGCCTCGAAGAACCACATTTCCAAGCATTGCTGTCAGCCCATTTCCTGGAACAGCCTGAAAATCGCTGACTTCTTCTGTCTCTAATCCTCGTTCTGCCGCTTCTGTCAGAACAGCCCCTGCCAATGGATGTTCACTCTTTCTCTCCAGAGCAAATGCATATCGCAGTAATTCTGCTTCTGTCACTCCCGATGCAGGAACAATGTCTGTCACCTTCGGTTCTCCGCTGGTAATGGTTCCGGTTTTATCCAGTGCTACAATCTCCATCTTTCCAGTTTCTTCCAGAGAAACCGCTGTCTTAAACATAATTCCATTCTTGGCTCCCATGCCATTTCCAACCATAATTGCAACCGGAGTCGCCAATCCCAATGCACACGGACAACTAATCACTAGCACAGAAATCCCCCGTGCCAGAGCAAATCCCACCGTCTGTCCTGTAAGCAGCCACACCAGAATAGTTACGATTGCAATGCTGATTACAACCGGAACAAAGACACCAGATACTTTGTCTGCCACTTTGGCAATCGGCGCTTTCGTTGCTGCTGCATCACTGACCATCTGTATAATCTGAGAAAGAGTCGTATCTTCTCCCACTCTTGTTGCTTCACATTTCAAAAAGCCGGACTGATTTAATGTGGCTGCTGAAACTGCATCTCCACGTTCTTTGTCCACCGGTATACTTTCTCCGGTCAGCGCTGCTTCATTTACCGCACTGCTTCCCTCGATCACAAGACCATCTACCGGTACATTTTCTCCCGGACGTACAACAAATATATCTCCCTTTTTCACCTGTTCAATCGGCACTTCCTGCTCTATACCATCTTTTAGGACAACCGCTGTCTTCGGTGCTAGCTTCATCAGACCTTTCAGCGCATCTGTTGTCTTTCCCTTGGAGTGTGCCTCCAGCATTTTTCCGACGGTAATCAAAGTCAGGATCATAGCTGCTGATTCAAAATAGAATTCATGCATCCATGACATAACCTTACCCATGTCCATTTTCATTTGTGCATCTGTCATCGCAAACAAAGCAAATGTACTGTACGTAAAAGATGCTCCTGCTCCTAATGCCACCAGTGTATCCATATTCGGTGCACGATGAATCAATCCTCTCATTCCGCTGATGAAGAACTTCTGGTTTATCACCATGACAACCCCTGTCAGCAACAGTTGTATCAATCCCATTGCAACGTGATTATTTTCCAAAAATGCCGGAACCGGCCATCCCCACATCATATGCCCCATAGAAAAATACATCAGCGGAATTAAGAAACACAATGACGCAACTAACCGTTTTTTTAATTTCGGCGTTTCTTTATCCTTTAATATATCTTCATCCGCACCTGAAACGGCACTATTCTTCTTTGCTGTACCTGCACTTTTTACAACGGCACCGTACCCTGCGGCTTCCACAGCTGCAATCACCTCATCCGCAGATGCCGTTCCAGTTACTCCCATGGAATTTGTCAGTAAACTCACTGAACAGCTTTCCACTCCATCCAGCTTTGAAACTGCCTTTTCTACTCTCGCACTACAGGCAGCACAACTCATTCCTGTTACATTATATTGCTCCATATATAACCTCCTTTTCTTCTTTTCAGAATATTTATTAGCGCATCAGCTTCTGTAATGTTATAACCAGTTCATCTATTATCTCATCTTTGCCTTCCCGGATGTCTTCTACCACACAAGTACGGATATGCTCTGACAAAAGCATCTTGTTAAAGCTGTTTAATGCAGCATTGATCGCCGATACCTGTATCAGAATATCCGTACAATAAGCTTCCTTTTCTAACATCTTCTTAACACCGCGTACCTGCCCTTCAATCCGATTCAACCGATTTACAAGCTTTTTATACTCCTCTTCCGAACGTTTCTTTTTTTTGTGAGAACAACATGTTTTATTTTCCATATATCTTCACCTCACTTCACGCATATTATATACCCTTATGGGGTATATTGCAATAGCAAATTTATTTTTATTCCTCTTCCCATGTTGCTGCCTACAATTCCTCTTGGAATATAAAAAATGAGATAAGCACAACCCGGATTTCTCCATAGATTATGCTTATCTCAAAAACTTACGAATCAAATCTTATTTTTCGTCTCTGGCATCGCCGCCATATCGGATATTACAGTTCAATGTCCTTCAAATATGGATTCTCTGCTTCATAAAAACGTTCTTCTTCTACAACTTCTGCAAGCTTCGTGTCGATCGGCATCTTGCCAAGTACCGGAACCCCCAGCTTCTCTGCGATCTCATCAATATGGCTCTCACCAAATACATGAATTTCTTTTCCACAATCAGGACATTTTACATAGCTGTAGTTCTCTACAAGTCCTAATACTGGAATGTTCATCTGTATTGCCATATTGTATGCCTTCTTTACGATCATCTGTACCAGATCTTGTGGTGATGTTACAATTACAGCGCCATCTACCGGAAGGGACTGGAAAACAGTCAGCGGAACATCTCCTGTCCCCGGAGGCATGTCTACCAGCAGATAATCCAAGTCATCCCAGATAACGTCGGTCCAGAACTGCTTTACTACACCTGCAATAATCGGTCCTCTCCAAATAACCGGTGAATCTTCCTCTTCCAGAAGCAAATTCACAGACATAATTCTTGTTCCGTCTTTTGCAATACAAGGGAAGATTCCCTGCTCTGTTCCAGCTGCCTGCTCATGCACTCCGTACATCTTCGGAATAGAAGGACCTGTTACATCTGCATCCAGGATTCCAACATTATACCCTTTTTCCTTCAGCATACGTGCAAGAGATGCTGTTACCAGAGACTTACCCACACCACCTTTTCCGCTGACAACCGCGATTACTTTCTTCACACTGGAATACGGATTTGCCGGCTCTCTCATATCTGTTTTCTGACTGCTGCAGTTATCTGCATGAGAACATCCAGCACAGGATTCTTCAGTGCATCCATTGCCATTGTATTCTTCTGCCATAATTCCTTACCTTCACTTTCTTAATTTATCGTTTTATATAGCGAATATGCAAACCCACTCTGTTGTCTTTTTATAGCAAAGCAGAACTGTCATTCACACATTTTCTCTGCATTTTTCTATTATAGCACATTTTCTAAAAAAGTACAGATTAAACCATCTCACGCGTTACATCCTTCAGCCACTTATAGCTCTTATATCTCCACCATGTAATTGGAATCTTAATTATTTCATCACTCATCAATATCATATATACAACCGGTACGCTCCACTTAAAAACAAATGCTGCGAGAAATCCAAACAAAATGGATCCTCCCCACATCGTTGACATATCCAGAATCAGTCCAAATCTGGTATCTCCTCCAGAACGAAACGTTCCGACTACCATCGTTGTATTGAATGCCTGTCCAATAACGAAATACGACATCACAAAGAACATAAACCGCAGATACCTCTTTGCCGTCGCTGATAACACCAGAAATCCGGTTACAAGTGGTGATAGCACCAGAATCAGCACACCGCCTGCCACACCTAGAATAATACTGAGAACAGCGAATTTCTGTGCATATGCTTTTGCATGTTCCATCCGCTTCTCTCCGATGGTCTTACCGAGGTAGATCGCAGTCGCACTGGACAATCCAAAAGAAACAACTGTGGCAAGTTGACGGGCTACCTGTGCCACAGAATTTGCCGCCACCGCCGCACTTCCCATATGCCCAAGAACTGCGGTATTCGCTGCCGTTCCAAGTCCCCACAGCACTTCATTCATTACAACCGGAATTGCATAAATCAGAAAATCTTTCACAAGCTGACTATCCGTATGCATGAAATAACAGAACCGGAACTTAATCTCCTTATTAAACAGACGTGCATATCCAAATACCAGCACCAGTTCCAGTATTCTGGAAATAAGTGTTCCCAAAGCTGCTCCCTGAATTCCCAGTGCAGGACATCCAAACAGACCAAAGATAAAAATGGCATTCAAAATCACATTACAGATCAAAGACATCAGATATACAACCGTTGCCACAATCACTCTTTCCACACTTCGCATAATATACAGGTACACCTGTGTGATTCCCATCAGAACATAAGAAAATGCTACAATTCGAAGATATTTCATTCCTTCTGCAATAACCACCGTATCACTGGTAAATATCCGCATCAGAAGTTCCGGAATTACCAGCGCCGCAACTGTAAAAATTGCAGTTACGATCACTGCTGCCTTCATTCCAAGTCCCAGAATCTTCTCAATTGTAGTCTTGTCTCCTTTTCCCCAATACTGCGCAGTTAATACAGTTGCTCCTGAAGTCAGACCAAACAGGAACAGTACCATAACAAACTGCACCTGTCCTGCAAGGGATGCCCCTGATAATACCTTCTCACCAACCTTTCCAAGCATTACCACATCTGCTGCAGTCACACCGACATTGATCAGATTCTGTAACGCCATCGGAAATACCAGTGTAAATACATTTTTATAAAATTTCCCCCAGTCAATTCCCAATTCTGCATATTTTGATTTTTTCCACATTGTTACGCTCCCCCTTCTAGATACTATTACACAAAGAAAACACCTCACATACACAAAGTATATGAAGCATTTTCCCACTTTTTATTCACTGTTATATTTATATTAGTATAACACAGACCTCTCCATTACGACAACTGATTCTTCTAATTTTACACCGCTCGTCTCCTCTTCGCCACAGCCAGTGCCATACATACAAACGCACCAGCGAATACAAATTGGATTCCGATTGCCTGAAGTACTTCTTTTCGCACCACTTCAAGGTTGTATCTGCTAAGCAGCTCATTCGCTGTTTCAAACCAGTAAACCGGAATGAATTGAGCCGCCTTTTTCACACCTGCACTCATGACATCAAGCGGCACAAATGCTCCGCCAAGAAAACACATTCCCAATGCAATCACATTTACCATCCCATTCAAACTATTCATTCCTTTGGACAAACTTCCAATAAAATAAGAAATAGTAATGGACACACACAGAATGGCTAAGGAGTTCAACAGTAAATATGGACTTCCCGGATTTTTATTCATTTCTTTGCCATAGAACAAAATCGCTACTCCTATCACAATTCCCCACAAAATCATTGCAATTGTTGCACAGGCCAATAATCCTTCTATACTTTGTCGTCTCTGTGAAATTGCAGATGCCTGCATCCGTTTCTTCAAATCCCCCCGTTTCATAGAAAAAATCATACTTCCAACCACATATCCCAGCACTCCCAAGAACAAGTATGGAAGATAGCGAAAATAATTAACATAATTCGGTACTTCTCCCCCATTCCCACTGGTATCCAGAAGTTCCACTTTCACATCTGCTGATCTCTTCGATTCTCTGGCTGACTCTGCTTCAGTAAAGCCGGCTGCTTCGTACACTCTCGCATTATTCAGGAAACTATTCAATTGTTGTTCTACATAAAACGATGTATACGAACCAGGTACTTGTGTCACGGGCACTTTCTCTCCCTTTACAATACAGGTTTCATAAAAATGTTCCGGAATCCGAACAACATAATGCACATCTCTGTAAAACATTTTTTCTTGCAGGACGGATGCATTGTCTCTCAGCTCTATAACCTGGTGTAAATCCCTGAGATATGATTTTAATGCCTCTGCCATCTCACCGCCATCCTGATCTACAACGGCAATCCGCAAGCTCTCTTTCTGATATCCTCCTGTAGAGTTCTCTCGATTCAATAGCTGAAACATCAATATGATTCCAAAGAAAATCCCAAGGTAAAGAAGAAATATACCTACATTTTTCTTTGCCATATATATATAACCTTTATATACTGTCATAGCGTTCTCTCCTTGTCTTTGCAAATGAAGCCACTACCAAAACTGCGGCGATCACACCGAGGATCAGCAGACTTCGGATATATCGTGTCCGATCTTCATATACATTCACACAGTAAAATGCATCCGTGATCAATGCTGCCGGATTCAGCCGATTAATAATCGGTGCATGCTGCTCCACAACATTTTTCATTCCTCCATTCATCAATCCCGCAAAAAAACTAGAACTCATGGAAATGCCCAACAAAATCGCCCCCTTAGCCCCTTCTCCCAATCGACTGATGCTGCCAACAAAAATCCCCATCGACACTCCGATTATGCATCCCATCAACACAACCAGCATCATTTCCAAAAGAGAACCACCAAACTCCTGGCGCAGCACATAACGGATATAGAGCAGTAGAATCCATACGTTTACATAATGAAGAATAAATGACGAACACATTTCCGATAGGATCCGTTTCAGCTTACTTGTTGGCGATACACATTGTCTGGATGCCAAAGATGACAGATTGGCCTGCAGACTCAATGCTGCTCCCAACCCGATAAATGCCCCGTATAAACACGCCATTGCAATCAGCGCATAGAAGAATTGTACATTTCCATTCAGGGTTCGACCACCCAGAGAAACTTGTTTTACCTGCTCACTATATTCTGATAACTGCTGCATTGCCAAATGCATCCCTTCCGGATGTGTTGCTGCCACTTTCAGAATCGTTTGCTTTCCGTTTTCATAACTTTCCAACACCGACTGTAGAATACTCTCCGGAAGTCCATTTCTGCTCACTGCCAGCCGAATTTCATTCCCCACATAAAAGATGCCGGAAATCTTTTTCTCATCCAAAGCCTCTTTTGCCTGCTCTTTAGACATTTCCTCTATACAGATTAATTTCTCATCTGACTGTTCAAGCTTCTTTAAATATTCTATGAAAATCTGGGACTCCGTTGCCGAATCCTCTTGATCTAGCACAACTGCCACAGATATAGTTTCAAAATCTGCTTCCGTGATCCGACCAAAAGAAAAATAAAACATGGTAGCCATCAAAATTGGAAATACTAACGGCCAGAAAACCATATTAAAATCTTTCACTTTCACAAGAATACTATATTTCACCAAATGTAGCATATTCATCCCCCTGTCTAATCTCTCAACTGTTTGCCTGTAATCTCCAGAAATACATCGTTTAGTGTGGGCAGTTCTGAAAAAACCCTTCCAAAAGATACCCCTTGTTCTTGAAGATAATTCAATATCCAGATCAAGTTATGCTTCGCTCCGGTACACCGTACCGTCAACACCTGTTCTTCATACTGTACATCAAACACCGATGCAAGTTCCCGGATTTCCTGCAACTGTCCTGCATTGAGAATCACTGCTTCCACTGTCACTGTCTCTCCGGTTTTGATCATACTCTTTAATTCTTCCTTTGTTCCTACTGCAATACTTCTTCCATGATCTAAAATGGCAATCCGAGTGCAGATCTGCTCTACCTCTTCCATGTAATGAGACGTATAAATAATGGTTGCTCCTTGGCGGTTCAATTCGTTAATTCCCTCCAGAATCCGATTACGGCTCTGTGGATCTACCGCCACTGTCGGCTCATCCATAATGATCAGCCTTGGTTTGTGCGCAATCCCACAAGCAATATTTAACCTCCTCTGCAGTCCCCCGGACAGCTTTTTAGAACGAACTTTTACATACTCTTCCAATCCTGCAAAATGAATTGCTTCCGCTACCAACTCTTTTCGTTTTTTCTTTTCTTTGACATACAGTCCACAGAAATAATCAATATTTTCATGTACTGTCAGTTCATCAAACACTGCAAGATTCTGCAGAACAATTCCTATCTGCTGCTTGACCTTGTAATTATCCGGTCGCATTTCCTCTCCGAAAATGCGGATACTTCCTTTATCATATTTAAGCAACGCCAGCATACAATTAATTGCCGTTGTCTTCCCTGATCCATTTGGTCCAAGCAGTCCGAAGATTTCTCCTTCTTTAATTTCTAAGTTCAGATGGTCCAAAGCCACCAGTTCACCGTAACGTTTTACCAGATTTTCTATCTGAATCATGCTATGTTTCCTCCTTTAAAAACATTGATTTCCATGAAATTGATGTATCTCTCTGCATGGGCTTTCCTGTCCTACATCTGTATTATCACATATTCCTGTCTTTTCCAAAAGTGTCTGCTGTCATCAAATTTATATGACAAATGTCATAAACTTTGTTTTTCCTCTTACCTGGTCTCCGTTTTTATACTATAATAAAAAAATGAAGAATAGAAATTGTGTATACCATACATAACTTCATATTCTCCAAATATGGGAAAGGAGCCGTCTTCGCACGGACACTATAAAATGCAATATTTTCAGGACCTGCTTCTGCTGCTCATCTACGGTTCATCAGCAGTTTTTTTTACAGAGATTTCCCCGCGATTTGTCATAGCTTTCCTTTTGGCACTCATCCTTTGCTGTAGTTGTTATTTTTTGGAATCCAAAAGACTCCGGCTGATTCTTTGTTATTTTTATCTGGTTATAGCAGTTTTGAATCCTGATCTTTCTTATTTCCTACCCGCCACAGTATACCTTCTGCTCAGAGATGCATACTGGCTTCCTGTACTTCTAAGTATATTCCTCTCACTGTATCAGCTTCTCGACTCGTACCAGACACCTGTTCAAACTTTTTTCGGCTGCATGGCTTTTATAATTGCCTATCTTCTTCAAAAGCGAACACAGGAATACCAGACACTGGTACAAAATTTCTACAATACCAGAGATGACAGTCAGGAAAAGAATCTGCTGCTTTCAGAAAAGAATCAATCTTTACTCGAAAAACAGGATTCCGAAATATACATGGCAACGCTCAAAGAACGAAATCGGATCGCTAGAGAAATTCATGATAACGTAGGCCATGTCCTTTCCCGTTCTATTTTAATAGTGGGCGCGTTGAAAACAATCAATACACAAGAAACATTCGCACCGATGCTGAAAAATCTTGACAGTTCTTTAAACGCTGCCATGGATAGCATCCGGACCAGTGTTCATGACCTACATGATGAATCTGTCAATTTAGAGGACGCCATCCGGGGAATGCTAAATGAATTTACGTTTTGTCCGACAGAACTCACTTATGATATGAGTCGTAACATTCCAAAAGACGTAAAATACTGCTTTATCAGTATTACAAAAGAAGCATTTTCCAATATCATAAAACACAGTAATGCAACAAAGGTAGACCTCCTGATTCGAGAGCACCCTGCATTATTTCAGCTCTGCATTGAAGATAATGGAACAAGTCATACCCAACAGGATGATTCTGGTATGGGGCTTACCAACATGCTGGAGCGCACACGCAATTTAAACGGGACATTTCAAGTAATCCGTAAAAATGGATTTAAAATCTTTGTTACAATTCCAAAAAAACAATGGAATCCACACTGATTCAAAATAATCCAACAACAAAGACACTAGAGAAATTTGGGAGAATCACAAACATGAATATCATAATTATAGACGATGACTACCTTGTATCCAGCGCACTTACGACCATATTAGAAGCCAGCGGAGAAATTAAAGTATCTGCCGTCGGCACAGACGGAAAAGAAGCGGTATCCCTCTATCGGGAACACCGCCCTGATGTACTGCTTCTAGATATCCGTATGAAAGAAATGAACGGACTGGAGGCCTCTGAGACAATTCTGAAAGAATTCCCGGAAGCCAAAATTCTGCTTCTCACTACATTTTCTGATGATAAATATATTATAAAAGCATTAAAACTGGGAGCTAAAGGTTATCTGCTCAAACAAGATTATGCAAATATCTTACCTGCACTACATGCTGTGCATTCTGGCCAGACTGTCTTCGGACATGAAATCGTAGCAAAAATCCCCCATTTGATTCATACCGCAGACTCTTTCGATTATCCCTCATACGGCATCAGTGAAAGAGAGCTGGACATTATCCGCCTGATCGCAGATGGTCTCAGCAACAGAGAGATTGCGTCACAGCTGTTCCTAAGTGAAGGCACTGTACGAAACTATCTGAGTATGATCCTGGATAAATTAAGCCTGCGAGACCGGACACAGCTGGCAGTATTTTACTATCAGCATAAATAGCAGACACAAGATATTTTTACTTTCCGATTCCCTCATAGACTCTCTCCCGGTCAGGATGTTCTCCTGACCAACCTGCCTGTGGCATAGTTCGAAGACGATACATATCTTCGTCTGAAATGGAAAATGAAAACAAATCCTGATTTTCTTTCATCCGCTCCACGGTCGACGACTTCGGCAACGGAATCACTCCATTCTGCACCGCAAAACGGAGGCACAACTGTGCCGGAGATACCTGATATTTCTCTGTCAATTCTAAAAACAATGCATCTCCAAACATTCTTCCCCTTCCTATCGGACTCCACCCCTGTACCAGAATATGATGTTCTTTGCAATACTGTACTGCAGCTTCCTGTGCATATCCCGGATGGTACTCCAACTGATCCACTGCCGGTACCACTTCACAATGCTGTAAAATGTTCTCGATATGATGAGGCAAAAAGTTACTCAGACCGATTGCCCTAATCTTGCCTTGCTTGTACAATTCTTCCATTGCACGCCATGTTTCAAGATCCAGTGTCTTCCACCCCTTATAATCCGGTGTCGGAAGCGGCCAGTGAATCAAATAGAGATCCAGATAATCTGTTCCCAGATTCTCCAATGTTCTTGCAAATGCCGCTTTTGTCTCCTCATACCCCATCTCCGTTTTCCACACCTTAGATGTAATAAAAAATTCTTCTCTTGCAATCCCACTGTCCTGAATAGCCTCCCTGAGATACTTCTCTGTTCCATAATAAGAAGCTGTATCAAAATACCGATATCCTGCTTCAATCGCCATACGAATCGCTGCAGAACTTTCATCCGCCGCTGCTTTATATGTTCCATAGGCCACGCAGGGAATCTGAACGCCATTATTTAATGTATAACAATCATTGATTCTTCGCATTTCCAAACACTCCTTTTTCCACTTAATTGGTTGTATATATTTAATTATAATCTGATTTACTTTTCCCTGCAATTACGAATTTTCCGACAAAATCTTCACCAAAGTAAACGCGGAACCATAAGAAAAGAGAACAGCTTAAACTGCTCTCTTTTCTTATGATTCCGCTTTATGACATTATTCTTCAAATGCTTCTTTCACCTTCTCCATAAAGCCCTTTTTCTTGCTTTTTCCTTTTTCCTCATCAGAAGCATCCTGATGGAGTGAATTACCAGTGAGCATATCAAACTTCCGAAGTGCCTCTTTTGCTTCTGCACTCAATTTCTCCGGTGTCTGAACGACCAATGTCACATAATGATCTCCTCGCACCTGAGAATTTCTCAGAGACGGAACACCCTTTCCTTTCAGACGTACCTTTGTATCCGTCTTTGTTCCCGGTTTTACAGTATAAATCACATCACCGTCTACAGTCGGCACCTTGACATCCCCACCAAGCGCTGCTTGTGCAAATGAAATTGGTACCGTTGAGAAAATATGCACATCCTGACGCTGAAAAATCGGATGTCTGGATACATTGACTTCTACTAGCAAATCGCCTCTTGGTCCACCATTGATCCCCGGCTCTCCTTTTTCGCGAATACGTACACTCTGACCATTATCAATTCCTGCCGGAATGGTTACTTGAATCTTCTTTCGGCTAGACGTATATCCGGTTCCTGCACAGGCAGAACATTTGTCTTTGATTACCTTACCGGAACCACCACAATTCGGGCAAGTCTGCACATTTTGTACCGTTCCAAAGAAGGACTGCGAAGTGTAGACCACCTGTCCCTTACCGCCACACTTCGGACAAGTTTCCGGAGAGGTTCCCGGCTTTGCTCCGGTTCCATTACAAGTGGTACATGCATCTTTCAATACCAAATCCAATTCTTTCTCACAGCCGAAAACAGCTTCTTCAAATGTAATACGAATACTCTTACGAATATTCGCCCCCTTCATCGGACCATTATTCGCACGTCCGCTCCTTCTTCCGCCTCCGCCGAACAAATCTCCGAATATATCTCCAAATATATCACTAAAGTCTGCTCCGCTGAAATCAAATCCACCAAAACCGCCAGCCCCACCGGCTCCACCATCAAATGCTGCATGACCGAACTGATCATATTGACGACGTTTCTCTGCATCACTTAATACAGCATAGGCTTCCGATGCTTCCTTAAATTTCTTTTCCGCTTCTTGATCTCCCGGATTCATATCTGGATGATATTTCTTTGCCAACACTCGATATGCTTTTTTAATTGCTGCGTCATCTGCATCTTTACTGACACCGAGCACCTCATAATAATCTCTTTTTGACTCTGCCATAACCTTTTAACCTTTCATTTGTTACATCCAAGCGGATTTCATACTTCCGCCACTCTTTACCGATATTCTAAAACTTCCTGTATCATCTGACATCGGCAACTTCTTCAGGATACGTGATAACACAGAAATTCTACGAAGCCGGATTTCTCTGGCTCCGTAGAACTTATATCCTGTACTGAATGTTTTAGACTTCTTTAAAATCTCCGTCTACGACATCATCATATCCTTCCGGTGCAGGACCTGCTTCCGGTGTCGGTCCTGCCTGCGGACCTGCACCAGCTGCTGCGCCAGCCTGCTCATACATCTTTGTAAACAATTTCTGTGCACTTTCCATCAATTTCTCTTTTGCAGCTTTGATTTCTGCTATCTGATCCTCTGTTGTCTCTTCCGGTGCAGATTTTGCAAGAATATCTTTCAGTGCCTGACAATCAGCTTCTACTGCTGCTTTATCTGCCCCATCCAGTTTATCACCAACTTCTTTAATGGCTTTTTCTGTCTGGAATACCATGGCATCTGCTTCATTTCTTGTATCAATTGCTTCTTTCCGTTTCTTATCCTGTGCTTCAAACTCAGCAGCTTCTTTTACTGCTTTGTCAATATCTGAATCGGACATATTAGAACCTGCTGTAATTGTAATATGCTGCTCTTTTCCTGTTCCAAGATCCTTTGCAGATACATTTACAATACCATTTGCATCAATATCAAATGTAACTTCAATCTGCGGAATTCCACGTGGAGCCGGCGGGATTCCATCCAGTCTGAACTGTCCAAGTGACTTATTATCTCTTGCAAACTGTCTTTCACCCTGTACTACATTAATATCTACTGCTGTCTGATTGTCTGCTGCAGTAGAGAACACCTGACTCTTCTTTGTCGGAATTGTTGTATTTCTTTCAATCAATCTTGTAGCAACACCACCCATTGTCTCGATAGACAGTGACAGCGGAGTTACATCCAAAAGAAGGATATCTCCTGCGCCTGCATCTCCTGCCAGTTTACCACCTTGTACGGAAGCACCGAGTGCTACACACTCATCTGGATTCAGTGACTTGCTTGGCTCTTTACCTGTCAGACGTTTTACTTCTTCCTGTACAGCCGGAATACGTGTAGATCCACCTACCAGCAACACCTGACCCAGTTCAGAAGCATTGATGCCTGCGTCAGACAATGCACGTTTCACTGGCTCTGCAGTCTTCTCTACAAGGTCATGTGTCAATTCATCAAATTTTGCTCTTGTCAAGTTCATATCAAAATGCTTCGGTCCTTCAGCAGTAGCTGTAATGAACGGAAGGTTGATATTTGTTGTTGTTGCAGAAGAAAGTTCTTTCTTTGCCTTCTCTGCTGCCTCTTTCAATCTCTGAAGAGCCATCTTATCTGTTGACAGATCAACGCCTTCTTTTGCCTTGAAATCAGCCAGCATATAATCCGTGATCTTCTGGTCAAAATCATCTCCACCTAATCGGTTGTTACCTGCTGTTGACAATACTTCAATGACCCCATCACCAATCTCAATGATTGATACATCAAATGTACCACCACCAAGGTCATATACCATAATCTTCTGTTCTTTTTCGTTATCCAGACCATAAGCCAGAGCTGCTGCTGTAGGCTCATTGATGATACGTTTTACATCAAGACCTGCAATTTTACCTGCATCCTTTGTTGCCTGACGCTGTGCATCATTGAAATATGCCGGTACAGTAATAACAGCCTCTGTAACTTTTTCACCAAGATATCCTTCTGCATCCGCTTTCAGCTTCTGAAGAATCATTGCTGAAATCTCCTGTGGAGAATACTTCTTGTCATCAATTGCCACTTTAAAATCGCTTCCCATCTCTCTTTTGATGGAAGAAATTGTTTTATCAGCATTTGTCACAGCCTGACGCTTTGCAGGCTCTCCTACCAGACGTTCTCCTGTTTTTGTAAACGCTACTACAGATGGTGTCGTTCTAGCACCTTCTGTATTTGCAATAACGGTCGGCTGTCCACCTTCCATTACAGCTACACAACTGTTTGTTGTACCTAAATCAATACCTATGATTTTTCCCATGTTTTTATCCTCCTATAAAATTATTGTTTACAAGAAAGTTCGATTTACCAAATTAATCAAGCACTTCTCCAAGTTTCTTTCAACTAAACTTGATCTTCACTTCATTGATTTTACTAAATGTTCTCATTAGTTTGCAACTTTTACCATACTGTGTCTCACAACACTTTCACGATACATATAGCCTTTTTGGAACTCTTCTGTGATGATATTCTCACCCACTTCTTCATCTTCCACATGCATCACTGCATTATGAAAATCTGGATCAAATTCCTTTCCGACTGCCTCGATCGGCTTGACTCCAATACCCTCCAGCGTTGTCATCAGCTGCTTATAAATCTGCTCCATTCCCTTCACGAACGGATTTTCTTT
>JAHHTO010000129.1 GCA_020024595.1 Schaedlerella sp. | reverse complement strand
CGAATTTAATGAGTACTCTCAACATTTACAGAATACATTTCGAGCAACTTGCTTTGCAACGACTCCATATTCACAATTGATGTGGGGAGGTTCTTATGCAGATTGCCATAAAGGATTTTGTGTTGAGTATACGGTACTTCCTAATGATACACAATACCAGAATCTATTCTTAAATTTGTTTCCGATGATTTATTGCAAGGTGCGACCAAATATGACGGAGCGACTTGCAAGATTTGAAAATAAAGAGATGACAATAGAAATTTTATGGGATATTTATTTTCATGGAGCATTACGAAAAAGCATTGATTGGGCTTTTCAAAACGAATGGAGATTACTGCTCCCCATGGAACAAAATAAGGCAATACAAGACTATAGTATTCCTTTTTTTCCTATTACCAAAGTATTCTTAGGTAATAGGATGACACAAGTTGAAAGAAAACAAATTATCGAAATATGTCATGAGCGAAATATCCCATATATTGGAGTTACAAGAAACCCTAATATTTTTGAAATGCAGGAATGCGCTGTCAAGTGCGAAGATTGTCCTAATTATAAAGGTAGTATGCCAAAGTAATTGAATATTATATTTAAGCAGGAACACTCTCATCTGGTGTTCGTGCTATTCTGATTTATCCAATGAATGCTCTGGCCAATGATCAAATGAAGCGTCTCCGAAATCTGTTGAAAAACTATCCAGAGATTACTTTTGGTGTGTACAACAGCTCTACCAAACAGAATGAACAGGATGGGATTGCCGAGTATGGAAAGGTATATAAGGATGAAAACGGTCTTCCATTAAAGCCTTTAAAAAATGAAATCATTTCACGAGATCAGATGCAGGTAACACCACCGCACATTCTGGTGACAAACTATGCCATGCTGGAGTACATGATGCTTCGACCAAAAGATGATTTGGTATTCTCTGGTGCTAAACTGCGTTTTTTGGTATTGGATGAGGCACACATATATCGTGGTGCCACAGGAATGGAAACATCACTGCTTTTAAAGCGTTTAAAAGCCAGAATTAGCAATCCGGCAAATGTGATTCATATCTTGACCAGTGCTACACTGGGAGGAAAAGAGGCAAATAATGATATCATCAAATTTGCAGATACACTTTGCAACGCAGATTTTAGGACTGAGGATATTATTCGTTCTCAGACGATTGTGCCATCCTATGTTCAATCAACTGTGGATGTGCCTCTTTATATGTTTTCGGATCTGGTTGATCCAAAAAAACATTTAATGATATTGTAGCCTACTATGGTATGACAATTCCAGAAGGTCAGCCAGACTCTGAGTTTTTATATAATCTTTGTGTTAATGCTTCTGTTTACCGTGATTTAAGACGGATAACCGTAAAACCGATGACAATTCCAGAAATTACTCGTGCATTGAGTATTATGCATAAAGTATCAGATCAAGATGTAGTGAATATTATCAGTGTGGCAGTACAGGCATCAAAAAATAAAACGGCGCTTATTAAAGCTCGTTATCATATGTTTGCAAAGGCTCTGGAAGGCGCCTACATAGCTATCGGTCAACATAAAAACTGATGCTTAACCGTAATAACAGTATGTTTATTGATGGCATCGAATGGAAAGTGTTTGAATGTGCTGTATGCGACGACTGTGGGCGAATTGCTGTAGTCGGATGTGAGATGAACGGTCATCTGGAATTTGCCACCAACTCCTATGATCCTAATATAGAATACTTTCTTCTTCGTGACTGTCATGATACAGATTTTGACAGTGAGGAAAATGAGGAAGATAGTACCACACAGATTGAAAAAAAATGACTATTTGCTCTGTTCAAAGTGTGGTGCTTTGATTCCTGCAGAACCTTTGCAGAGCCCGGAGATAATGGAACAGAAAACCTGACTGCCGTTAGTCGTAAGAATGCATGGATTGCTGTTATTAATGAAATGGTCAATGCACGCAGAAGTACAAGCCTTGTTTCTATGGGAATTATCAAGTTTAACTATAAGGGCAACTGTGAAGATGTGATGGCAGGCGTGGCAGATATCTATGGCCAAAGTATTCAGTATGTGAAAGCATTGTTTGATCTTTTGACAATGGACATTGTATATCATGGTGCTCTAGAAGGAGACTGCGACCTAACCGATGATGACAGAGAGTATATTTTCTACTCTGCAAAGCCGAAGAGAGTTAAACGCTGCAAAGATTTAGATAAGGATAAGAAAAAATCCTATCTTGCAAGCTGGGCGGCAGCATGCAGAAAGAATGGTAATCTATTAAAGAATGGACGTTTGAAGAAAGTCATGCAAGTGCTTAATTTAAGTGAGACAGATGCAAATGAACTTCTTCAATTATATTGGGATGAAGTACTGCTTGGTGAGGAAAGTCTTTCAACTTCTATCAATCAAGAATACTATTTCACTACAAAACGTTTTACCATTGGCGCCCAAGCCGAAGATGTACCAATATATGTTTGCGATGTATGTGGCAAGACCAGTATGATAAACTGCAAGGGTATGTGCACAACATTAAAGTGTGCTGGACACCTTAAACCGGTATCTCGTGCAGAGCTTTTTGATAATAACCATTATGCAAAGCTATATCGTTCTTCTCTTATGCAGCCACTTCACATTAAAGAACACACTGCTCAGCTCGGACGTGAGGAACAACAGAAATATCAAGAGATGTTTGTTAATAAGGAAATCAACGCCTTAAGCTGCTCTACAACCTTTGAAATGGGTGTCGATGTCGGTGATTTGGAGACTGTTTATCTTAGAAATATGCCACCTTCACCGGCAAACTATGTGCAGAGAGCTGGTCGAGCTGGTCGTGGCAGAAATGCTGCCGCCTTCTCACTGACCTATTCAAAACTGAGCTCTCACGACTTTACCCATTACAAGAACCTAGAGAGCATGATTACCAGAAAGATTGGAGTTCCTATCTTTACTGTAAGAAATGAGAAGGTAATTCTTCGACACATCTTTGCAGTAGTTTCAAGCGACTTTTTTGCAAAACAGGTGGATGTCTATAACGCTAATAATGCAGATATTCTCTTAAACGGTGATGGATGGGAAAGATTTTGCAGTTATTTGAAAAGCAAGCCTAAACACTTAAAGGAAATCCTGAAAGCATCAATTCCAGAAGTGATGCACAGTGTTATGGGTATCAATGATTATTCCTGGATCGAAAAGCTAATCGGAGATGAGGGCGTACTAAAAGTAGCTGTCGATGAATTTCGCAGTACTGTGAATTACTATCAGGAAGAAGTAGAGCGACTTCTTGCAGAAGGTCTCACACAGGAAGCTGCTGCTGTGGAAAAAAAGCTGTGGTCCTACCGACGAAGCAAGAATGATAACCGTGGCGGGAATGAACTTATTGAGTTCTTGGTAAGAAATAACATTCTGCCAAAATACGGGTTCCCAGTTGATACGGTTGAGCTTTATCAAAATACAAATACGGCTACAGATAAGAAACTTCAAATGGTACGCGATCTGTAGCTTGCCATCTCGGAATATGCTCCTGATGCACAAGTGGTAGCAGACGGAAAACTTTATACGAGTCGCTATATTCGAAAGCTTCCGCAAACTACCGGACAGTACTGGGAGGCCGCCTATATCGCACAGTGCAATAACCCTTCTTGTCTAAAATGGAATCATAGATCTGTAGAGCCGGATTTTTCCGGTGAAGAGTGTGTTTCTTGTCATGAAACTATCGAGCACTTTCGCTGGAATCAGGCTATCGAGCCTAGAAAAGGCTTTGTGGCAGATGCAAAGCCAAAAGATGTATCTATGCGCAAGCCTGACAAGGTATACCGTAGTGATGATTTCTACATTGGAGATAAGCAACGCCAGGTCATAAAGAAATATGCTTTCATAATACAAGATGAAAATAGCTTCCAAATGGAAACATCAATCAACGATTTTCTTATGGTAGTCTGCAATGATGATTTCTATGTGTGTCCACACTGTGGTTATGCAGAGAGTGTAAGTGAAAATATGGAAAATGCAAGTTTTAATTCTCATCAGAAAACATTGGAGAAAAAACACATTGCACCGTGGGGTAAAGCCTGTGAAATAAAGCTGATAAAGAACAAACTCTGCCATGTGTTTAAGACAGATGTTGTACGGTTGGTATTTTCAACACCGCAGTCCGGCAAGCAGGATGTGATGCTTTCTGTGATGTATGCACTTCTAGAGGCACTGTCCTCTGTGCTTGATATTGAACGTAATGACATCAAAGGCTGTCTTCATAAGGTGATATACAACGGAAACTTGATTTACTCTATCGTTTTATTCGATGCAGTGGCAGGTGGTGCCGGGCATGTGCGCAGACTGGTAACTGAAGACGGAGAGCAATTCCGTAAGGTAGTTGAAAAAGCACTTGCTATCACGAAAGGCTGTAATTGCTCGCCGTCTTGCTACAGCTGTCTGAGGAATTATTACAATCAGAAAATCCACGACAAATTAAATAGAAAGTACGCTTATAATTTTCTGAAGAAATATGCCGGAGAATTAGAGCCTATTACCAATGAGAAGTTTTATAATTTCTGTTAAACGGTTTGAAAAAAGTCTTTGACATGTTCTCATCTATGAACAAATTACTAAAATGTAAGGATTTTTCCTAGAAAGTGGACCAGATATGCTCCCATCTGCTTCAAAGACACAATTACATTCACAGTGTTTTATAATTTTTCTTTAGGACATTTCAAACTTGCCTCCAACGGTAACTTTAATTATTATCTAAAAAGAACACCGATGACCCGTTTATAAAATCGAGTCATCGGTGTTATCTGTTTTTCTAGACAACCAATTATAAAAAAGTATACCTTTAATCTTTATAGGAAGAACGTAATCTATCTGTAAAGGAACTGTTGTATTTTAGCATGCTCTTTCGTGCAATTTTCATGGCTTCGACGGACGCCTCTGCTCTCTTGATAGTTTCGGCAATTTCTTTCTTTTCCTTACCGAAAGCAACATCTTTTTTCAGTCTCAGTTCTACAAGTCCCTTCTCAATTTCGGTAATGTTGTGCAGATACTGCTCATACACGCTATTGGAAAACTCAATATCATGCTCATCATTAAGGAAAATTTCTCGTATCGAGGTCAGCAGTTTTGCTGACTGCATAATGGTATTTTTCTTACCCGTCAGCCCTGCAACGCCAATAGCACTGCCAACTCCGGCACCCACGCCGATTCCGAGTGCAGCACCGCCGCCTACAATCGCAATCGTTCCGCCAAGCATTCCGGCACCACCTACAGCAATAGCTCCTCCACCTAGATAGGCAAGGCAGGCGCTTGTCAGCGCTGCACCGCTAAGTCCGGCAAAATTGGAGCCTACCAGCGCAACAGCAATCGGACCAGCAAATGCCCCCGCAGTTGCCACTGTGGCTACTGCAATGATTGCAGTAATAGAAATAGAGGTAATTGCGGTTTTAAGAACCTCGTTTAATTCATTCATTCTCTTGTCATAGGATTTACGCAACCTCTTCACATAGCCTTGCTCACAATAAACTCCAGTAAACTGTTGGTTCAAGAACTGGTCACCTTCGGATTTTTTGAATCCGTTGATGGGATTGCTCAAAAAATTATATTTCTGACAAGGTACATCTTCGCCCTTATTGTTTTTTTCTATGCCCAGAGGGTAGTAAGGAACAAAAAGCATTGCTTCCAGAAGAATCAGTCGATACCATGTTTTTTGAGGCTCTTGCTCTGCGATTCGCTGTTGTAATTCCTCCATGCTGTACCAGTGCATTTCCGCACCCGAAACTTGCGTAAAACTTTCAAATCCATCAGAAATAAACTTGGTCCACTCCTGAAGCCAGGCAGTTTTCAATTCTTTGATTGCTTCGCCTGTTATCGGAATATTGGTGGACGAAATGTCATTGAGGGTCTTGTAGTATTCGATGTTGTAAAGTATCTCCATCTGTTCTAATGAAATGCCGAGCTTGTCAATATTCAAATCCATATCGTCACCAATCCTTTTGTAGCGTTCTATATCAGACTTTTGAGAAGTCTGATATTTCATATTTTCATATACATCTTTGATTTTTTTTACTTCTCTTATTCTGAGTACCCAACTAACATCGTCCCCTATGGCAACTGCAAATTTACCAATGCCAGGATAATTTATGGATACCCAATACTGCTGCGTTGCAACTGCCTCGCCAATATCAATAGTTGTAAATACTCCGGTTGCAATCGTAAGCATACGTGCAATTGTCGGATTATTTATAGGCTTGACAGAGTTCCATTCAATCTTCTCGATATCATCAATACAACTAAAATTATTTTCTTTCATAGCCATAGCAAGACGTCGAATGAAATAGAAACTGCGCACGATGCACTCGTTTGCAACCACAGGAATCGCTTGATTGCATAACTCTGAGGCTACACCGAGTTCACCTCGCAAATCAAATTTTATAACGGTGTCCTTAATGGCTTGTCCATTCTCGTCGTGTTGCATCATAAGAGTGCCGTTAAACAGTTTTGACAAAAACTGTGATAAGGATAATTCCTTGTCAGCCTTTATATTTTTGAAAAACGGAATAGCAGAGATTTCTTTTGCCAAAGAAAGAAACGGTCCCGGAATACCGGTTCCTCCGGTGATGCCGGATGTACTGTGTGACCCAGCCATATCACTAACAAGATGGAAGAACCATATTATTGTTC
>JAHHTO010000128.1 GCA_020024595.1 Schaedlerella sp. | reverse complement strand
CCCCAGTCCTGTGGACCATGAGATGCGGCAGTTCCCCCTCCATAATATGCAGGTTCTTTTGTAACTACTTCCGCGTTCTTTATGCTATTGATCAAGGCTGCAAATTCCGTATCTTCGTCGATAGACCAGCCATAATCTCCACCACTCACTTGGGTGGTCTTTCCCCATGGCGTAGTGATCGTTCTTGTACCACCCATCGTATCGTACTTATCACCAAATGCTGCCAGCCATTCCCTGACCCCATTCTCATTAAATATGACGTTCATATTTTCATCTACAGTCAGCCAGGTAGAGATCAAGTCTTTATCCACTACTACATTTTCATCCATCGTATAGGTAATGCTTGCTTTCAAATAATGGTTCATCGAATCACATGCATCTTGTACCTCTTTAGAATCCGCTGTATATTTGGGAAGTTCATAGCATCCTTCCGCTTCCATATCAAGCTGTGGTCGAAATCCAGAAATATATTCGTGAATTTTCTCCTGCAGTGTCTCCATCTTAACAGCTGTTCCCAACGTCTCCGGCTCTACAACAAACTTGTTACCATCATACTTTGGATATGCATTAGAAGCCGGGGTCTGCTCCATTTTCACAGACTGCAGATTTTGAATCTTTTCATTCAGAGCATCTTTGTTATAAGATACATCAATCGTCACTTGTGTAGAGTTTTCAACAAAAAAAGCACTTGGCCACAAAAAAGCGTTCTGCTTCTTTAATGCATTTTTAATATCTTCATTTTCCTCGTATTCCAGAGAAATATCTGCTCCTGAAATGGTATCTGTTTTATGATCTTTTTCCTGAATAACCAAAGAGTAGCCCTGGACCTCTTCTTTCATAAAAGCTTCCACGGCTTCTGGCGTTTTTGCCGAAAACTGATGCCCATTAATTTCTGTATTAAAATAAAAATGACTCATAAAAAAGATAGCAATGCCAATATAAATAATTGCGAGAGAACCAATTACACTTCCACTAATGATAACAAATTTCTTCCAGTTCATCTTTTTCTTATTCAGAAAAGCTTCTTCTGTGTTGGATTCCCCATAATCCACTTCTTCTACAAGATCAGTCTCATCATCCTCAAACGCTTCCGATTGCTCATCTGTCACAATCCCGTCGTCTTCCTCATCGTCCAGCCAGTAATCTTCTCCGTACTGCTCTTCCTGATAATACTTTACTTTCCGTTTCTCTCCCTTTTTTCTCATTTAGTATTGCTCCCTTTACTTCACTCAATATTCAGGCAACATTATATTATGAATTCATAGAATTGTACAGTAAAATCCAATATTTTGGATGAAATTTTAGATGAAAATTAAGGATTGCATCCATTTTTCCATTCTTATATAATAAAAACTGATTATCAAGCGTACATTATCCAATATTTTTAGAAAGAAGGAACAGATTATGAGTGGATCATCATTTGGAAAAATATTTCGTATCACAACTTGGGGCGAATCTCACGGGGCTGCCATCGGAGTTGTCATTGACGGTTGCCCTGCCGGACTTTCAATAAGCACAGAAGATATTCAGGCATTTTTAAATCGTCGAAAGCCTGGCCAGAGTAAATATGCAACCAAACGTCAGGAGAGCGATCAGGTAGAGATTCTCTCCGGTATCTTTGAAGGAAAAACAACCGGAACTCCAATTTCTCTTCTTGTAAGGAATCAAGATCAGCGCTCCAAAGACTATGGCAACATTGCTTCTGTATATCGTCCGGGGCACGCAGACTATACCTATGATGCCAAATATGGATTTCGTGATTACCGGGGCGGTGGACGTTCTTCGGGCCGGGAAACCATCGGTCGAACTGCTGCAGGTGCCATTGCAGCCCAATTCTTAAAAGAGCTCGGCATCACACTGACGACATTTGCCAAATCAATCGGTCCCATATCCGTTGATGAGAATGAATATTGTTTTGATGATATTACCGGCAACTCCCTATACATGCCAAACAATGCCCGTGCAAAAGAAGCTTCCGAATATCTTGATAACATGATGCAGAATCTGGATTCTGCAGGCGGTGTTATTGAATGTATTGTATCTGGAATGCCTGCCGGGATCGGAGAACCTGTTTTTGACAAACTTGATGCTGCTCTTTCCCAGGCGGTCGTTTCTCTTGGCGCTGTCAAAGCTATAGAATTTGGAGCAGGCACAAAAGCTGCTGCTTTCAACGGAAGCAACAACAATGATGATTTCTATTCTGAACATGGAAAGATTCAAAAAACCACAAATAATGCCGGTGGGATTCTCGGTGGAATAAGCGATGGCTCTGACATCATCTTTCGTACTTACATAAAACCCACCCCATCCATTGCACAATCTCAAAAAACCGTAACAGTAGATGGGGAAAACACAGAGATCACTATCAGAGGACGACACGATCCGATTATTGTTCCTCGGGCAATTGTTGTGGTAGAATCTATGACAGCCATTACTTTAGTCGACTTGCTCTTGCAAAACATGAGCAGTCGTTTTGATTCGATTCTCAACTTCTATCGTCCATAAAAAATCCTCCCTACTATCACTCAAAAGCAGGCAAGAGTTCCCACATGGAACTTCCTGCCTGCTTTTGAGTGATCTTTTATTTCTATTTACTTGTTACAAAAACAATTTTGATGACATCGCAGCCCTTCTCCTACTCGGCCTTCAGTTTTTTCCACTGCTCATTCTCCAAATCTACGATTTCTGGATTCTGCTGTACACATACCTCGCAATTCACGGTAGCATCATCTGGTGGCACCAATGTCTCGTCCTTTCGTTCTTCCTCGGACAGAGAATCGATTACAGCCTCATTTGGTGTAGAAAAATAAATATATTCAAAATTCATCTGTGCAATATCTTCTCTGCAAAGGAAATCCAGAAACTGCATTGCCATATCCGGGTTTTTACAATTCTTTGTCACTCCCCAAGAATCCAGCCAAACTGAACTTCCTTCTTCCGGCACAACAAATTCTAGATTTTCATTATACTCCTGTCCAAGATATGCTTCCCCGGAATACACAACTGCCATCGCTGCATTCCCAGCAACTACTTCATCTCGTGCCTCATCCACAAGATATGCCTGTACATCTGGTTTTTGTTTCACCAGCAGTTCATGAGCCTGGCGAATTTCATTTTCATCATTTGTATTCACGGAATAGCCAAGTGCTTTCAATGCAACTACATACGTATCACGCATACTATTCTGCATGATAATTTCTCCGGCATAATCTCCATCAAACAGGATATCCCAGCTGTCTATCGGTTCTTTTACCTTTGTTGTATCATAGAGAATTCCGAGTGTCCCCCAAAAATACGGCACTGTGTATTTGTTTCCTGGATCAAAAGCTTCTGAAAATTCCCAATATTTATTCCCGATATTTTCCTTATTTTCCAAAGATGTAATATCAATTTGCTGAAATTCCCCTTCCTGGATCAATTTTTCAATCATATAATCTGTGGAACAAAGCAAATCATAATCAATCGCCCCTGATTTATACTTTGTATACATCTCCTCCGGAGTCAGTGCCTCTTCATACTTCACTTCAATCCCGGTTTCCTCATAAAACAAATCCAATACCGCAGGATCCATATACTCTCCGTAATTAAATACAGTCAGAGTTCCTTTCTTTTCCTGCGAACCACTGCACCCTGTCATTAAAATCCCCATTCCAAGGACTGCTGCAGCCAGCAAAACACTGATCACTCTCTTTTTCATCTTAATCCTCTCTCCTTTACCACTTTACCCTTTTTTTGTGGAATATAATTTACCACAAGTAAAATTGCAAATACAAATACAAAAATAATTGTTGACAATGCGTACATTTCCGGCTTGATTCCTTTTCGGATTTCTCCATAGATCATCGTTGAGAGTGTATTCACTCCCGGACCTTTGGTAAAGTACGTGATTACAAAATCATCCATAGACATGGTAAATGCCATAAAAAATCCAGATACAATTCCGTTTGTAAGCTGTGGAAAAATCACTTTAAAAAAACCATACACCGCATTCGCACCCAGGTCTCTTGCAGCCTCGTACAGACTAACATTCATCTGACGGATTTTGGGCATAACACTTAATATCACATATGGAATATTGAACGTAACGTGTGCCAGCAGCACACTTCCGAATCCCAATGGAATAAAGTGCACAAACCAGAGCATCAATGCAATTCCTGTAACGATATCTGCATTCACCATCGGAATATGCGTAAATGCCATAACCAGCTGATAATTTCTCTGACGCATGGCATGGATACCAAGTGCACTCAGAACACCGATGATCGTAGCGATCAACGCTGAAACAAATGCCAGCAACAACGTGGTTGTCAATGCTTCCGATATCTGACGATTGGAAAATAACCGCACATACCAGTCAAACGTAAAGCCTCCCCATTTTACCCTCGATCTGGAGCTATTGAAAGAAAGCACGATTAATACCAAAATCGGAGCGTATAAAAACAATATAATCAGGCCGAGATAAAATCGGCTCACCCAGTTTTTGATTTTTTCTACCATATCGCCGATCCCTTTCCTTCTCCTTCCTGTTTCATCGTAAATGCCATACTGATCAGCACAAAAATCATCAGAGAAACAGAAAGTCCAGAACCAAGGTGCCAGTTCATGCTCTTTGTAAATTCCTGCTCAATGATATTACCTACAAGCTGGAACTTTCCACCTCCCAGAATATCTGAAACTACAAATGATGTCATCGATGGCACAAAAACCATCACAATTCCACTTAACAGACCTGGAATTGACAGCGGAAATATAATTTTATGGAAAATTGTAATACTTCCAGCCCCCAGATCTTTTGCAGCTTCAATGATATCTTCATCTATTTCTGCGATTGCATTAAAAATCGGCAGCACCATGTAAGGAAGATAATCATAAATCATTCCGACCATGATTGCCGTACCGGAATTAGCGATCGCAAGCGGCTCCAACCCAACTTTTTGAAGTAGAAAATTCAAAATCCCATTATTTGACAGAATCATCTGCCACGCCAAAATCCGCAAAATAAAATTCATCCACATCGGAAGAATCAAAATAAATAATGCAAATCCCTGTTTTCCCAGATTCAGTCGTTTCATTGCCATCACTAGCGGATAAGACAAAAGAATACAGATTACGGTGCTTCCAATAGCAATTTCCAGTGAAAAAATCAATGCTTTTAAATGTATCGGATCCAGAATTGCTGTAATCTGTGAAAATGTAAAACTGCCATCTTCATTCGTGAACGCATAGCGAAATATCATGATCATTGGAATCACTGTAAAGCCAATGATCCAGATGACATATGGAGAAGACAGCCAGCTTCTCTTATTGATTGTTTTCAATTTATTCATCCTCTTTTACGACCTCCGCGTCTTTGGAATGCGGTTTGTGCATAATTTGAATATTATCCGGCAGAATTGTTAAACCGACCACACTGCCAATCTGTGCCGGATTCACACTCTGCACACTCCACTCATACTGTCCTACACGAACCTTGATTTCATAATATGCACCTTTGAATATAATGGAAACAACCATTCCTTTCAAGTATCCTGCCTCTTCCTCAACAATCACCAAGTCTTCCGGGCGGATTACTACATCCACCAGTTCATTTTTGGCAAATCCGATATCTACACATGGAATTGCCACATTCTGGATCTGAACGAGACGGTCTTCTTTCATGATTCCGTCAATGATATTGCTGTCTCCGATAAAATCTGCTACAAATGCATTCTGCGGTTCATCGTAGATACTCTTCGATGTTCCCATCTGCTGAATAATCCCCTGATTCATGACAATGATCCGATCAGACATCGTAAGCGCCTCTTCTTGGTCATGGGTAACATAGACAAACGTAATTCCGACTTCTTGTTTGATTTTCATCAATTCCCTCTGCATCCCATGGCGGAGTTTCAGATCCAATGCTCCCAACGGTTCATCTAGAAGCAGTATCTTGGGTTCATTTACAATCGCACGCGCGATCGCCACACGCTGCTGCTGTCCTCCACTTAACACATTCGGTGACTGGTTACCGTAACCTTCCATATTAACCAGTTTCAATGCATATTCGATTTTATCTTTAATATACTGCTGACTTTTTTTCTTTAGCTTCAACCCGAAAGCAATATTCTCTGCAACTGTCATATGCGGAAACAGAGAATATTTCTGAAACACTGTGTTTACGTTTCTCTTATCTGGCGAAAGCCCGGTGATGTCTTTTCCCTCAAACAGCACACGCCCGGCATCTGGCTTCACAAACCCACCGATGATTCGAAGTGTTGTTGATTTGCCACATCCAGACGGACCTAACAAAGTTATGAACTCATTGCGCTGAATTTCCAGACTCAGATTATCAATCACGTTCTCTCCATCAAACTCTTTACTGATGGAATCTAATTCCAAAATCACATCTGCCATAACGTTCCTCCTTAAAAGCTTGGCGGGGTGCTGATCCACAGAATGACTGCCACCCTTTTGCAAGCTGAACTTATCTTATGTTTTCGATCAGCGGGAAAAATAAAAGAATCTCCCTTTCTCACCGTATATACTTCCTCTCCATAATGCAGTGTAATCTCGCCCTCCAGAACATACCCGAATTCCTCACCTTCATGCGGCTTATCATCAGGCATGGACTGTCCCGGCTGAAGATGTACCAGAATCGGTTCCAGACTTCGGCTCTGTGCCGTTGCGATCAACCACGTAATGCTGTTTTGATTCTCGTCTTCCTTTTCAAAATAATCTTCTTTCCGATATACAACCTGCAAATCATCCTCTTCATGAAAAAAATCCGACAGATTTGTTCCAAGACATTCCACAATATCAAGCAACGTAGACACGGAAGGTGCCGT
>JAHHTO010000127.1 GCA_020024595.1 Schaedlerella sp. | reverse complement strand
TGTGAAAGAATGGCAGGAACGACCTCTGGAAGATATTTATGCCGTTGTTTTTATGAATGCGATACACTACATCTAAGGAATAAGTACGCATCGTAAAACGGGCTGTGTATATCGTGATTGGAATTGACATGGAAGGACATAAAGATGTTCTTGGTATGTATGTAGGACAATGTGAAAGCGCTAAATTTTGGTTTTCTATTCTAAAAGGATTGAAAACCGTGGTGTAGAAGAATAGTTTTTTATCTTATTTACTACACCATTCCCGCAAAAAATAATGAATTATTGCGCACCCACATAGCGACTGATTGATATTTCACTCACTTTGCGAGCTCAACAAGGTCACGACCCATAACAAAAACTCCCCAGGACCGAAGTCCTGAGGAGTTGTAACTCGTATCAAAATGACTCGAAACAATAATTAACGTTTTGAGAACTGTGGTGCTCTACGTGCGCCTTTAAGACCGTACTTCTTACGCTCTTTCATACGTGGGTCACGAGTCAGGTATCCTGCTTTCTTCAGGATTGGTCTATACTCTGCATCTGCCTGCAGAAGTGCTCTAGAGATTCCGTGACGGATTGCTCCTGCCTGTCCTGTGTATCCACCTCCGTGAACGTTAACCATTACATCAAATTTATCAAGAGTCTCTGTTGCAACGAGTGGCTGGCGAACAACTACCTTCAGTGTTTCCAGTCCAAGATACTCATCAATATCTCTTTTGTTAATTGTGATCTTTCCTGTTCCAGGTACAAGATATACTCTTGCTACAGATTTTTTTCTTCTTCCTGTTCCGTAATACTTTGCGTTAGCCATCGTAATGTCCTCCTTTCAACCTTTCCTTAAAATGTCAATACTTCTGGTTTCTGAGCCTGCTGATTGTGCTCCGGTCCAGCATATACATGAAGTTTCTGGATCATCTGTCTGCCCAAAGGTCCCTTCGGAAGCATTCCCTTAACCGCAAGTTCTACAACTTTCTCTGGTTTCTTAGCAAGCAGCTCTGCAAGAGTTGTCTCTCTCATTCCTCCAACATAATCGGAATGATTGTAATAAACTTTCTGCTGAAGCTTCTTACCTGTCACTTTAACTTTTTCTGCATTGATAACTACTACATAGTCACCTGTATCTACATGCGGTGTAAACTCTGGTTTGTTCTTGCCTCTTAATACTTTGGCAATCTCAGAAGCCATACGTCCTAATGTCTGGCCTTCAGCGTCAACCACATACCATTTTCTTTCAATCTTGTCTGGGTTAGCCATATAAGTTTTCATGGATGTTCCTCCTGTAATTTTCTTTGTAATCTTCGTTATAATTCATTGTCTTTATATGAAATCAGCACACTCCGGGGCTTTGGTGCATACTGTTTCTCCTTTTGTCATGCCTAAATAGTATAGTACAGCAAACGATGAATGTCAATAATTTTATCAGAAAAGTTACCTGCATTATATCACTACCGACATTTTTATGGTATATTTATACTACAGTGAGTCATCACTAAATGGTAAATAACTTCATAAGTATTAAGAATGCTTATTTAGTAAATTTAAATCTTTAAAGAAAGCAGGTATCTTTATGTGGGCGTATAATGAAACTTTTTACCAAATCTATCCCATTGGATTCTGTGGTGCACCGGTGCATAACGACGGTATCACCGTTCCACGAATCCGTAAAATCAGTGAGTGGAGCAATTATCTTCAGGAGCTTGGCATTGGAGCTATTATATTGAACCCAATTTTTGAATCTGACAATCACGGCTACGATACACGAGATTTTAAAACTATTGACTGCCGTCTCGGCACAAACGAAGACTTCAAAACAGTCTGCCAGGACTTACATCATCATAATATAAAAATCATACTTGACGGTGTATTTAATCATGTAGGCCGTGGTTTCTGGGCGTTTAAAGATGTTCAAGAAAAAAAATGGGATTCTCCATACAAAGACTGGTTTCATATCAGTTTTGACGGAAATAGCTGCTATAACGACGGCTTCTGGTACGAGGGTTGGGAAGGACATTTTGAACTGGTTAAACTAAATCTACAAAATCCGGCAGTCGTAGACTATCTACTAGACTGTGTACAATTCTGGATCGACGAATTCGGCATTGACGGACTGCGTCTGGACGTCGCATATAGTCTGGATCACAACTTTATGCGTCGGCTACGTCAGTTCTGCGAAGCATTAAGACCAGACTTTGCCCTGATCGGCGAAGTATTATTTGGAGATTATAACTTGATCGTCAACACCGAAATGCTCCACAGCTGCACAAATTACGAGTGCTACAAAGGTATTTTTTCCAGTTTTAACAGTATGAATCTCTTCGAGATCGCCCACTCTTTGAATCGCCAGTACGGACCAGAGCAATGGTGTATTTACCGCGGAAAGCATTTGATGAACTTTGTAGATAACCATGATGTCACAAGAATCAGCAGCATCCTGACCACCCCTGAACATTTGCCACTGACTTACGGCATTCTGTTTGGAATGCCGGGAATTCCTTGTATCTATTATGGAAGCGAATGGGGTGAAGAAGGCAAAAAAGCTCCGGACAATGACTATGCACTGCGCCCTTATTTTGAAGCTCCAAAGGCAAACGAATTAACTGATTTTATCAAAAAGCTAATTGCCATTCACAAAAGCAGCGATGCACTCTGCAACGGCAGTTATCGCAACATTGTTATTACCAATCATCAGTTGATTTTCGAGAGAAAGACAGATAACGAGCGGATCCTTGTTGCAATTAACGCTTCTGATTCCGAATTCACGGCCAGCAGCAACGAACTACAGGGAACCTATACAGATTTGATTTCTGGAAAGGATGGAAGCCTGGCAGAACAACTGACAATGCCCGGATACAGCGTAGAATATTTGAGCTTTCTTTGATCGGTGTTTTTCATCCCCAGAATTTCATATGAGAATAGCTGTATTATATAAATCAGATAGCATAAAATCGGGTGTTGTAATTTTTCACATTACAACACCCCTTACTGCTTCTATACAGCTATTCTTTCAATTCTGCTGATAGTCACCTTCCTGCATAAATACACCTGCATTCTTCGTCAGACCGAACCGTTTAACAAACCAATCGCATTTACATAAAAACAGATAATACAGATTCAGTCCACATCCATACAAGCTTTCAAAGTTTCCCTGTCCTTTCGCCAGAACCACATCTGCATTCTGTATCGCATCCTTTGCTTCTTGACTGATATATCTCATCGAAGTCCCAGCTATTCCTGATCCGTTCTCCATGATCGGAACAACTTCTGTCAATCCAACCTGTTGTGCATCTTCAATCGTCGCATCATTTAATACCGGTTTCCCTCTGACGATTGCTGTAATCTGCAACTTTGGATATTCTTCACAAAGTAATTGAATCAACAGCTTATCAAATACGATTTCTCCGCAATTGTCCGTTATATACACGAGACTTGATGCATTCTCCAGATCCGCACAAAAATTCTGATAACATCTGGCATCCAGATTCTCTTTCTCTACATTCCGAATCAGAGTTTCGAGTATCTCTTCATCTATTGTATCAAATGCTCCATAATCAATATAATTTCCGGCACGTGCATACAGAATTGCTCTTTCTAACGGTTTCTCCGTCTCCCGGATTCTCTGTTGAACAGTCTCTTCAATATCCAACATTTTTTGATTGTGTATTCTTTTAATTTCACAATAATCCTTATCTGCTCCGAAATAAATTTCGTACTCTTTACTTATCTCTTCCACAAGTTCCGGTGCCGATGCCTCTTCATCACTTTGCCCGATCACTCGCAAAACTGCTTTCAGATACTCCGCTTTTTTTACCTCATCTGCCAGATTCTTCACTCGTTTTTCCTGCCGTTCCACCATACAGCGGATACACGCTGAACTGACTCTCATTACAGCTTCCCCCTTATTGTCTATTCAAAGTTATGTTTAATTTGCATATGAGGAAGCAGAATGCCCGCTCCCTCATACGAATACAGATTATTATTTTACGATCACTTTGCGGAAATTCTTCTTGCCTCTCTTTAGAACAATTCCATCCCCAATAAATCTATCTTTCTCAAATACAGCATAAATGTCTGCAACTTTTTCTCCATCTACTGAAGCGCCACCCTGCTGTACCGCACGTCTCGCCTCAGATTTGGACGGAACCAGACCACTCTTTACAAGAAGTGCCAAAATGTCAATTGTTCCATCTGTAAAATCTTCCTCTGTCAATTCAGTCGTCGGCATGTCTGCCGCATTTCCCTGACTAAACAAAGCTCTTGCGCTCTCCTGAGCTCTCTTTGCCTCTTCTTCACCATGTATTAGGCTTGTCAATTCATAAGCCAGAATCTCTTTTGCCTTGTTAAGCTGTGCACCTTCCCATGAATCCATCTCATCAATCTGTTCCAGCGGGAGGAAAGTCAGCATACGGATGCATTTCAGAACATCTGCGTCTCCGACATTTCTCCAATACTGGTAAAAGTCAAACGGAGAAGTCTTATTCGGATCAAGCCATACTGCGCCGGACTGCGTTTTTCCCATCTTCTTCCCTTCAGAATTCAGAAGTAATGTGATGGTCATTGCACTTGCATCCTTGCCCAGTTTCCTACGAATCAGTTCTGTTCCTGCCAGCATATTGCTCCACTGATCATCTCCGCCAAACTGTAAATTACAGCCGTATTCCTGGTACAATGCATAGAAGTCATATGCCTGCATGATCATGTAGTTAAACTCAAGAAAACTCAGACCCTTTTCCATTCTCTGCTTGTAACACTCTGCAGTCAGCATACGATTGACACTAAAATGCGCTCCGACTTCACGCAACAGTTCAATGTAGTTTAAGCCCATCAGCCAGTCAGCATTGTTGACCATCAGTGCTTTACCTTCTGAGAAATCAATAAACTTGCTCATCTGTTCTTTGAAACAGTCGCAGTTATGCTGAATAGTCTCTGGTGTCATCATCTGACGCATATCGCTTCTTCCGGATGGATCACCAATCATTCCTGTACCACCGCCAATAAGAGCGATCGGTTTATTTCCAGCCATCTGCAGACGTTTCATAAGACAGAGTGCCATAAAATGTCCTACATGAAGACTATCTGCTGTTGGATCAAATCCGATATAAAATGTTGCTTTCCCATTGTTGATCAAATCTTTGATCAAATCTTCATCTGTGACCTGTGCAATCAGACCACGTGCCTGTAATTCTTCGTAAAGTGTCATGCTTTTGTTCTCCTTTTCTGTTTTGATCATTGTCAGTTTTCCTATGAGGAGAGTTTCTGAGCATTTCTGTTGACACAATATCTTACAGCATGCCACCTGATGATAGAAACAAAAAAACTCGTCCTCACATCATGTAAGGACGAGTTATCATTCCCCGTGGTACCACCTTGATTCGCAACAGATTCACACCTGTCGCCTCATTGGCAACTTATGTTCTTCTCTATGATACAACATGCATTGCCATAGCATCTTAACGTCTGCCAGTCCGTCACAGCCTACTTGTGCCACCTATCAGCGATACGTTTGGTGTGCAGCTCCGAGATGTATTCACAACTTACAGTATCATGCGCCTCTCATCTGCCGGCTACTTTCTGTTTTTACTGTAAACTGCTACTTGTTCTCTTCTTCGCTTTTCTCTATCTGTTGCCTATACTACCCCATTTCCTGATGTTTTGTCAAGGTCTGATTTACAAGAAAAAAGTCAAAAAAAGAAACCTCAGTAAAAACTAAGGCTTCTCTTTCCTGTAGTGCGGAAGAAGAGACTTGAACTCTCACAGGATTAACTCCCACTAGAACCTGAATCTAGCGCGTCTGCCATTCCGCCACTTCCGCTCGACATGTGATATAATACCACAGCACGAACAGAAATGTAAAGTGTTTTTTTTATTTTTTTTAAAAAAGTCATATTTTACCTAATTCAAGTCTTCCTGCATAAACGTTCAACTTCATCATTTAACTTTTCTTTATAAATGTAGCGCCACATTTCGGACAACGCACTTCTATCTTGCCTTTTCCGCGGGGGATCCTGATCTTCTGCTTACATCCCGGACATCGATATATGTGATAAACTCTCCTCTGTTTCAACATCTCTTTCTGCCGATGAAAAAAGCAGCGAATCCTATACGTCTTTGTAAGAAATGCCTGATTCTCTGCATACCGCTTTGTCACATTTCTAGAAAATAAGCGAAAATAACAACAAATAATAATCACCCAGCCAAACACATTACAAATACTGCTGATAAAAAGATTATCAAAAAAAGCTGCCCCAAACACTACAACCAGGCCGCACACAAGTAAAAATTTGGATAAGGAATCTACCCCATAGCGTCCTTGCATAAACCTGACCATTTTTTCTCTCATAGCTAAATCATCCTCACTTTGCTTACTGCCATTTACGCCTCGCATAATATCTGTGAAATATTGTGCTCCGCTTTTAAAAGAAAGTCAATAAACTACTTATAAAATATATATAAATTATTTTACATGAACAACATCCAACCAATCTATACTCTACCTCTATATCATTCAGATACATTTAAGATATTGTCACACACTGCATCAGAAATCAAATACACGATTCTGGAATCATTTATCATCACATACCGGTGTCCGTCTCCGTTCTCAGAACCGATATATAGGATCAATTCCTGCTCCATGTCCCCTTCTGTATAGGTCGCTTTTACTGTAATTCTCGTCTCCTTATCCAGCCCATATTCTGGAAGATTCTCATCCGATACAGAATAATCCGCGGCCAAATCCAAGGTCACAGCACCCAGTCCGCCAGCAACAGCCGCAATATTTTCTGCATCATCCTTGTTTTCTGAATGATAGGTTATTGTCTTCCCTTTTT
>JAHHTO010000126.1 GCA_020024595.1 Schaedlerella sp. | reverse complement strand
GTGCTATACAATGGTTGGCACTGGTTATGGAAAATCCTTCTTGTCTTGTTACCTGCTATCGGAATTGTTTTCCTGTTAAGATAAGGAGAATGCTATGAATATTAATTTTGAAAACATATTTTCGGAAGATAATCTCAGGCAAGTCTATTATGATAAGATAGTACATCGAGCATCGGTAGGCATGGATCGGATTATACCAGATGTTTTTCAAAAGGAACTTGATAATAATATTACTCTTATTTCGCGGAAAGTGCGTTTGGGAAGCTATAGGTTTACACATTACAAGGAAATGCTTATACTTAAAGGAAGGGGCAATGCACCCAGAGTGATTTCAATTCCCACAATAAGGGACAAGTTAACCTTGGTGGCGCTACATAGATTCCTTCAAGAAAGCTTTCGTGATATAATTGAAGAACCGTTACTGCATAGTGTCATTAGTGAAGTTAAAGAATCAATCAAAACTCGGCAATACGACAGTTATGTTAAAGTAGATGTTCGACATTTTTACGCAAGTATAAACCATGAGATTTTAATGTCTAAACTGGAACGAAAGATTACGGATAAGCGTGCATTATCTCTTCTTAAAAATGCCATTTCTACTGCTACAGTTCCCGATAACTCGGCTCTTGCAAAAAATATATGTAATGAAAAGGGTGTGCCAGAAGGCCTTTCTATTTCTAATATTTTAGCCAACATTTACCTGTCTGATCTCAAAAAGATTATGGAAGCAGAGTATTCTGTAGCATATTATCGATATGTAGATGATATTTTGATTCTTTGTAAGAGTTCAGATGTGCTATCAATACAAGATAATATTATTGCGCATATGAAAAGAAGCTATAAGCTTGATGTTAACACAGAAAAAACCAAGCACGGGAAGCTTTCGGATGGTGTTATTTTTCTAGGCTACGAATTCTTTGATAATCGAATTGGTGTCAGACAGTCCGCAGTACAAAAATTAGAATCGTCTATAGAATTACTTTTTAGATTATATACTAGGAAGGTTATAGGGAAGGAATTGTTTTTGTGGCGGCTAAATCTAAAAATAAGCGGATGTATTTTTCAATCCGAAAAGTATGGATGGTTGTTTTTTTATTCTCAACTGACTGATCTAAAGGTTTTGTATCATTTAGATTGGTATGTTTCTAAGCAATTTAAGCGGTTTAAGATTCAGCAAGATTTAAAAGTAAATCGGTTTGTTCGCACCTATTATGAGATTATCAATAATGTAAGGAGATCTACATATCTTATCAATACAGATTATTATAATACAGAAAAGAAGCAAAGTATTATTGCAGCAGTCCTTCCTGATAAGATCGTTCCAGAGGATCCCAAGGAGATTGATGAAAGGTTCAATATACTTATGTTCAGAGAAATTCAGAAACTTGAGCATGACATACAGCATTTTTCATGATAATGAAAAAACGTAAGCGTAAATCCTGACAGCGTACGAAACTGACCCGGCACCATTGCGGTGACGGGTCATGTTTATTTTGCTCTGCATTCAGCCGGAGCATTCCAGGGCGGTAAGGACTGGTTTATGTGCGGATCTATGAGATCTGCACAGTTGGCTGTCTTCAGCAGCCAGGTTAGATAGCGGTAAGAACCCAGGCCATTTTCAACGGCCGTCTGGATCAGGGTAAAGATTACGACACTGTCCTCAGCACCACCGGGCGTATGCCTGCCGCTTTCTCTGATTCATTTATACAAAATTGCCTGTTGCAGTCCTTCCTGCACTTCCCGCTCAAGCGCCATACCGGTGGTAAAACCCAGCTTATAATAAGCTTCACACTCAAAGCACTGAACTCTGTAAATGGTGTCCACCAACTGCTCCACAAGCTTGTAGTGCGGCTCACTGAGCTGGGCTTTCAATAAATCCATTATCTGCCCCACCTGCTGATTTGTCTCCCAGTAATCGGGATCAGAGGGGGTAATCAGATCCGGCGGTGAATAATTTCCTCTGCAGAGAGCTTCCAGAATCATATGCCGCCCTCCTAACAGTCAATGAGTTCGGCGTAAATGATTTCTCTGACTCTGGCGGCAATGTTGTTCATGGCACTCACCCAGGCCATCGGATCAGAGGCCTTTAGCGCTTCTGTAATGCCTTCCTGCTCTTTGAATTGCCGGGTGAGCCGCTCTCCCATGGCTTCGGCTGCCTCACTGATGTCAGCCAGATGGGCATCCAGCGTGCATTTGGTGAGCATGTTGTAGTATTTTGCTCTGTGGCGGCTCTTGAGATATTCCCTGCACCGCTGCCCCCAGATACCGATGGGCTGTTCCTCCTGTGGCGGGAGTTTCACATTCGGCAAAAGATAATCTCCCTGCTGCGAGTAAGCCCCACCCATTTCTTCAAACAATGATTTCATAATAAAACCTCCTTTGCTGCTCCCATCATAGCAAAGGAGGGACCTTTTTGACGAATGTGTGGAAGATTACTTGGTGACGGTTTGTTGAAAATCAGTATAAATCGCGATATAATAGAACCACAGCTTAAATTTAGCTAGGAGTTAGAGATGGTAAAATGGGATGTAAGCAGATTTGTGAATTAGGGGAATTGAAAGAAATTGATGTCAGAAAAATCTGGAAGCATGAGCAGTACGATTTTTCTGAATGGATGGCAGAACCGGAGAATATTGAAAGATTGAATGATATTCTTGGGCTAACCCTTGTCGATGTAAGCAAGGAAGCATATGTTGGTTCTTACCGGTGTGACCTTGTGGCAAAGGATGAAACGACGGGAATTAAGGTTGTTATTGAAAACCAGTTGGAAGCTTCCAACCATGATCATCTCGGAAAAATTATTACATATGCTTCCGGGTTGGATGCAAGTGTTGTGGTTTGGATTGTGACGAAGGCTCGTGAGGAGCATAGAAGTGCGATTGAATGGCTGAACAACAACACAACCAGCAATGTAGATTTTTTCCTTTTGGAGGTTCACGCCTATAAGATTGGAAATTCTCTTCCTGCCGTGAAATTTGAAGTGGTGGAGATGCCCAATGACTTTATTAAAAATTCAAAAGCACCGGTACAGTCCGGAGAGATGAGCAAAAGTCAGTCAGAAAGACTTATGTTCTGGACGGAATTCAATGATCGCATCGCAGAAAGAGGAAAGCCGTTTAATATCCGTAAAGCAACAACTGATCATTGGTATAATGTTTCGGTCGGTACAAGCGAAGCTGGCATTAGTATTACACTGGTTAATAAAGAAAATTATGTTGGTTTAGAACTCTATATCAACAATAATAAAGATCTTTTTGATTCCTTATATGCGAAGAGAGCTAAAATCGAAGAAGAACTCGGAATGAACTTCAATTGGCAGCGGTTGGATAATAAAAAAGCCAGTAGAATTCTTTATCGTCTTGACGGTCTGAATTTTGATGACCACAGTAATTACCCGCAGCTTATGAATCAGATCATAGATTTGGTTATTCCGATGAGAGATACATTTTCAAAATATATTTAGTATCTGCAATATCCTTTTAATGAAAAGTTCAGAGAGATTCCTGCTATGTGGAACTCTCTGAACTTTTTTAATTTCATTTCTGACTCATAAAAATAGGTTAGGATCTGCTAAAAATATTGGCATATTCAGACTGTTTATTGCCTAAAAACATGCAATATGATATAATATATCAAATTCCGAAATGTGGGGGATTGCAGATGTTTTATAAAATGATTGAACGGGCCAGGGATAAGTGGTATGCCTCCCCCGATTGCTCCGTTCTTGATCTAATATCATATATGGTAAGCAGAAATCAGTTACGGGATGCGCAAATTGAGGCAATCAAGACCTATCTGTATCTGAAAATTAACTGCGATTGCCAGCCTCTGGTATTGCTGTTTTCCCGAGGTAAATTTAATACGCTTGACCTGGATTCATTGGAACTTTCCAAAAGTGTGCGTGAATTTCTTATTCAGAATCCTGCAGCGGCTGCTTTATTTGAATATGCCTGCTTGACCAATGATGAAGGCGAGCAGGTTTCTCCTAAATTGGAAAAGCAGATCAAGAGCGATCCTGCCAGCGTTGATTATGGCCAGTTCTTTCGAGATGCATTTTATGGCGTCTCGTACACGGATTATCTGTTCAGTCTCCCTATGGGTGCGGGTAAAACATTCTTGATGGCGGCATTTATTTATCTGGATTTGTATTTTGCCAAAATGGAACCTAATAACCCGGCTTTTGCACATAATTTTATCGTGTTTGCACCGTCCGGACTGAAATCATCAGTTGTTCCCAGCTTAAGAACAATTCAGAGATTTGATCCGACCTGGGTACTTCCGGAGCCTTCAGCCTCTGAATTAAAGCGGCAGATTTCTTTTGAAATTTTGGATCAGGGAAAAACTGCCAGTAAATCCAACAAGACAAAGAACCCCAATGTACAGAAAATTGCAAGCCATCAGCCGTTATCGGAGTTGTTCGGCTTGGTGGCAGTTACCAATGCTGAGAAAGTTATCTTGGACAGAGTTAAGATTGATAATAAACAGATGAGTTACCTGGATGATAGCGAGGATGATAAGGATCGCCAGGCTAATGAATTGCGTAATCTGATTGGCAAACTTCCTGGCCTGTCGATTTTTATTGATGAGGTTCATCATGCAGTTAATGATGAAATTAAGCTGAGAGCAGTTGTAAATCGCTGGGCAATCAATCGAACGGTAAATTCTGTAGTCGGTTTCTCCGGTACCCCCTATCTGGAAAAAGCGGAGAAAATATCTGTAACAGAAAAATTATCTGTTTCCACTGCAGAAATCACGAATATCGTCTACTATTACCCCTTGATCGAAGGCGTGGGCAATTTCTTAAAAAGACCCATAGTGAAAATTTCTGATATAGCAGACAGTAGCCGGATTATCGATGCCGGTGTCCGTACTTTCCTGGATCGGTATAAAGATACGGTTTATGCCGGCGGCCTTACGGCAAAACTGGGAATTTACTGCGGTTCCATCGAAAAATTGGAAGAAGTGGTATATCCTATCGTATCAGGTATTGTTTCTGAATATGGTCTGGCACCCAGCTGTATTCTGAAATTTTACAGAGAATCTTCCAGTAAAGATAAGACAAAGAAAAAATATGTTGCTCCGGCAGACAGTCAGATGCAGTTCGATACACTGGATACTCCGGTTTCCAATATCCGGATTGTACTTTTGGTACAGATTGGAAAAGAGGGATGGGATTGCCGGAGCCTGACAGGTATTATTTTATCCCAGGAGGGAGACTGTCCGAAGACGATGGTCTTGCAGACCTCCTGCCGTTGTTTGCGCCAGGTGGAGAAACAGAAATCCGAAACAGCTCTGATCTACCTGAATAAGAGTAATGCCGAAAAACTGAATGCACAGCTCAAGCAGATGCACCACATTTCCCTTAAAGACTTGGAAGAGGCAGATCATAGCCAAGTTGTGCTGAAAAGATATGATCGAACCAAGTATCTCAAGCTGCCGAAAATTGATTTTTATCAGCTTCGGGTCAAATATGAAACTCTGCAGCTTGAGGCTGCAAACCCTCAGAAGCGAATCCCCATGGCAGCAGATGGAGCCAAAACACGAAGTGGAATTATTACAACCACCGACTTTACTTTGAAACCGGATAAAATTGAAGTTGACGATAGAGAGCATGGTACCACCCCCGCATCCTTTGCTTCCTGGTGCAATGATATTGTGAAAGGCAGTTTTGGTACGCTGACCATGGCAGAGCTGAAACCATACGAAGCGGATCTTCGTAAACTGTTTGACACCATTACCTATACCCGGGAAGGCGTTTGCCTGTACAGTTCCAAATATGACCGCAGGCAGGTCGAGGCTAATATCCGTAAGGCCTTTTGTGACCGCCGGGATTTTAAGACAAAAGAAGAAATGATACCCCAGCAGTCGAGCCTGTTGAATATTGCGAACTTTACGCCCTCGGTAACAACTTCTTCTCCGTCGGAGTTTTATCCGGATCAGAAAATGGTCGAGAAAATCATTTTGGATGACAAAGGCAAATTAAAAGTCAATGCCAAGATGGAGAAAATGCTGGAACTGGCAAAAGAAATGGGTAACACAGAGATGCTCAGCCTCCTGACTAAGCAAAGTTCGTCCCATCCCCAGAAAAATCGTTCTTTCCATTATCTGCCCTACCATACAGACAGTGACTTTGAGCAGATATTTTTGGATCAGGTGCTGGCACTTTCCGAGACAGAGCAACTGGGCTTAGAGGTGTATTACAACGGTGACCGTGCCATGACGGAGTTCAAGATTAAATGCTATCAGTCTGTTTCCGGAGCGTGGCGGTATGTAGGTATGTATACCCCGGACTTTTTGATTCTGAAACGGAAAGACGGTAAAATCTACAAAGCGATCATCGTGGAAACAAAGGGCAGAATTTATGCCAACGACCCTACCTTCCAGGAAAAACGCACCTTTATGGAAGGGCAGTTTATTCGCCAGAATAACGATGCATTTGGTTATAAGCGTTTTGACTATCTTTACCTGGAAGACAGCATCCCGGAAGACGAAAGAATTCGCATGACCCATGAAAAAATCAGTGAATTTTTTAAGGATGAGTGAGAATGGACTATTTAGATTACAGAGAAAAGCTTGGCATTGGTTTTAATGAAAAGGAAAAGCAAACAGGCTTTATCAATAGAATTCAGGTCTTTTTGAAATCGCATGGAACTTCAACTTTTAGCGAAAAACAGGAAAGAGCATTTTGCTATGCTATCGCAGAACAGTGCTCCCTGGATAATCATCCTCTTTTTGAAATCAATTTAGACCGTGAGGATCCGACAGGATATCCTGGAGTTTGGCAATATCTTCACAAGAATACAGATTGTTCCCCGGACTTCCTTGCACCGCTGCAGATATCTGCAAACGGAGAT
>JAHHTO010000125.1 GCA_020024595.1 Schaedlerella sp. | reverse complement strand
GCATTCCCTCAACAGCTATCATTTCTTTTGAAGAATTTTGAGGAATGTACCCTACTCTTTCAATTAAAAAACCTGACACAGTATCATAATTTTCGGTTTGAATTTTCAATTCTAATTTATCATTCAAATCTTCGATTAACATTTTTCCATCAATCAAATATTTATTTGTTTCGATTTTCAGCAATTCCGGCGTTACACTCTCATTTTCTTCATTGATATCTCCAACAATTTCTTCTACCAGGTCTTCAATTGTAATAATTCCTGAAAATCCACCGTACTCATCAATAAGAAGTGCCATTCTTTTTTGACTTTCCTGCATTTCTCGAAACAGTTCATCAGCATCTTTGCTATCAGGTACAAAAAACGGTTTTTGAAGAATCGAACGAATGTCCTTATCTTCCAACTGCTTTTTCTGAATCTCAATCATGTAATCATTGATATGTAAAACACCAATAATATTATCTATATTATTCTCGTATATCGGAATCCTTGAATGCCTTGACTCTAATATCTCTATAATCTGATCCTGGATCGGCACTTCAATATCAATGGCAAATACTTCCTTTCTTGGTGTCATAATTTCCCTTGCACTTTTATCATCAAAAGAAAAAACTGAACGGATCATTTCTCGTTCGTGTTCCTCAATTACCCCTTTCAATCTCCCTCTTTCAAGCATGGCTTTTATTTCTTCTTCTGATACTTCCTCTTCTTCTGTCTCTGTTTTCATTCCGATCAGCTTCAAAAAACCATTTGTAGATATAGAAAGTAATGCGATAAAGGGTGATAACATTTTAGAAATAAAATAAATAGGCTGTACTGTTAAAAAACAAAAAGCCTCTGCTTTTTGAAGTGCGATCCGCTTAGGAACAAGTTCTCCAAAAACAAGATTAAAATACATTAAAAGAATGGTCACTCCGAAAAATGAAATCGCACCTGAATACGGTATATGAATTTCTTCCATCCATTCACTCAAAACCTGAGAGATTCCTGTTGCCGCTGAAGCACTGGAAAAAAATCCTGCACATGTAATCGCAACTTGAATTGTGGATAAGAACTTCGTAGAATCTGTAAATAACGATTGGATCAGTAATGCTTTCTTGTTCCCTTCTTCTGCAAGCAATTGAATCCTATTCTTGTTTACAGAAACAACCGCCATCTCAGCTCCGGCAAAAAAGGCATTCACCAATGTAAGAAGTGCTAATACAAGTAATTGAAAAATAATTTGTGTCCCGCTAGGGTCAGAATCCATAATAATTAATCCTCCTAAAATAAAATTTTAAGAGGATTATATCATTTCATATTCATTTATTCAACCCGAAAGTATGAATCATTCTTCTGCTGTTAATGCTCTTTCTGTACCACTTGATGAAATCCTGCATTAAAATGGTGTTCCGTACAAATCATACGGTGTTGCTTGATATACATAATAGTTGAGCCAATTCGTATAAAGATTATTTGCATGAGCTCTCCACGTCAGCACGGGCTTATTTTCCGGGTCATCATCGGGATAATAGTTCTCCGGGATCTGTGGATGCAATCCACGTTCTACATCCCTTTTGTACTCCAGATCCAGTGTCATTCTGTCATACTCAGGATGTCCCATTACAAAAATCTGCCGACCTTCTTGTGCCATACACAAAAATACTCCTGCTTGCAGAGAATCCGCCAGAATTGTGATTCTCTCATCTGCCTCCAAAATGTTCTGTGCTACTTCTGTATGTCTGGAATGAGGTGCCATGAATACATCATCAAATCCTCTGACAAGAGGAATCTTATGATTTCTGACACGATGACGATATACGCCGGACAATTTCTTTGGAAGCATCTCTTTGCAAATACCATAATGATAATAAAGCCCAGCCTGAGCCCCCCAACAAAGATGCAGTGTAGAAGTTACATTCCTCTTCGTCCACTCCATAATCTCTTTCAATTCTTCCCAATAATCCACTTCTTCAAATTCGATCTGTTCCACCGGTGCTCCGGTAATAATAAATCCATCGAATTTCTGATCTCTAATTTCTTCAAAAGCCTCGTAAAACTTGAAAATATGACTGGTAGACGTATTTTTTGACACATGGCTTGTCATTCTTACAAAGGTTACATCCACTTGCAGCGGCGTATTGGAAAGAGAGCGCAAAATCTGCAGTTCTGTATCTTCCTTTAAAGGCATCAGATTCAACAACCCGATATTAATTGGGCGAATATCCTGATGTGCTGCACGGTACTCATCCATCACAAATATATTTTCATGTTCCAATATTTCTTTTACTGGTAAATCATTCTGAACACGTATTGGCATAACTATTCCCCTTTATTTTCATTAAATTCATTTCTCTCAGAATGAACATAAGTTCCATCTGAATCAACGTAACTGAACTCATCATAACATACTGTCTCAATCGGCAGCCTGCGCTTTTTTAATTTATGATTAATCAGCATATTTACAACATAGTATATGACAGCAAATGTCGGAACACCAAGAATCATACCAACAAAACCAAACAATCCTCCCCCTAGAAGAATTGCAAACATAACCCAGAATGCCGACAGACCTGTTGAATCTCCCAGAATCTTCGGGCCAATCACATTACCATCCAGTTGCTGTAATACCAGAATAAAAAGAATAAAATAAATTCCCATTTTCGGATCTGACAGCATGATCAGGATTGCACTTGGTATAGCACCAATATAAGGGCCAAAAAACGGAATTACATTTGTCACACCTACAATCACACTGACAAGAAGCGTATACGGCATATTGAGAACAGACAGACCGATAAAGCAAAGTACACCAATAATTGCTGAATCAATAATCTTCCCGATAATGAATCCTCCAAAAATAGAATGACTCTTAATGGTCAGATGCAGAATCATATTCGCATGCCTCGGCTTAAAAAGAGCATAAATAATCTTTTTACTCTGCATAGAAAACTTTTCTTTGCTGTAAAGTACATAGACCGATACAATAATACCGATCACTGCATTCATTACTTCATTGACAATATTAAAGACTCCTTCTGTCAGATGAGACATAAAATCATTAATTTGAGAAAGCAGATCACTTCGCATCCAGTTCTGGAAAAATGCAGTTACCTCTGTCAGCATTGTTGTAAAAAACTGTCCCAATGCAGTATCTTGCGACATAATCTCTGTGATTTCCTTAAGTGCTTCATTAATCTGTCCTGGAACAGTCAGAACCATGTTGCGGATACTGCGGTACAACTCTGGAATCAGCATATTACACAATGCACTGAAAATTGCAAACATGACCACAAGTGCAACTGCAATTCCAACACTTCTGCACAACTGCTGTGGCTTCTTCAAATTTGGAAAATACTTTTCTACCTGCGGTTTCAGATATCGTTCCACCGTCTTTACAATCGGATTTAGAAGATATGCAATTGCAAGACCGTAGATAATTGGTCTTAGAATATTAAAAACCATCTTCAGTATCTCTGAAATATCATCCATCCGAAGCAGTGCAAAATAGCAGAACATGCCAGCAATAATTACAACAAATGCCGTCATACCTCTGTTTAACTGCTGACGCAACTTAGATGGACCTTGATTTCCAAAATCCGGCTGATTAATATAATATCCACTCTTTTTTCCGGAAGGATCTCTTCCCTGTTTCTGCTGTCCTGTCTCTTCATTCATTTTATCAAGCGCCTTTCTGTATAAATTGATGCATAGATTGATATGTATTTTCAAAGGATTCTATCCTTTTCTGATTCCATATTTACTTCTTATAAATTATACTCTGTTACTCGCTTCCACGTCAACCTTCAAAAATATCAAAAAAGAAGGCGGAACTCCGTCATGATCATTTCGGAATTCCACCTTTGCTACTTTATTTCGATCAGATGTTTTTCTCTCTTTCGCCAATCTCTTACAGCAACATTTTCATTCTCAACATCCGCATTCAAATGTTGCGCACTCCGTTTCTTTACAGTCACAGGCATGGCTTCCTTCCACGCTGATTTTTCCTGCATGACATTTACACTGGTCGTTGTATTTGCAGTCCATCGCTTTGCAGTCAATCTGTGAAATCTCCGAAGAACTTCCTGTTACATTCGAATAAGAGTCTCCCTTTCTTTCCTGAAAACTGTCACAACAAGTTTCTCCCGCAATCTTTGCACTGTTTCCACCAACCTCAATTGTATCCAGATCACATAAAAACTGTTTATTGTGTACACATGTCTGTACGGTACATTTTAATTGTGGCATAACGATACTCCTCCTTTTTATAAAATGAATAGCGCCAGTATACACTGACGCTATCATTTTGCCCAATATGACCGTTTCTATTCTTTTATAGTAATAAGATTTCTAATTTGTCTGCTTACTTCTCTTCTTGTTTCACTTCTCTTGCTATTTTACCTGCAATTTCCTCTTGAATAGATGCAACAAATTCACCAAGCGGTTTCTGACCTTCGTCTCCCTCAAAACGGCTTCTGACAGATACAAGTCCGCTTTCTTCTTCTTTCGCTCCTACAACCAGCATATACGGAATCTTCTGCATCTGAGCCTCACGAATTTTATAGCCGATCTTCTCTGCACGAGAATCCAGTTCTGCACGAATTCCCTCAGCCTTCAAATCAGCCAGTACTTTTTCTGCATAATCCATATATTTATCGGAGATCGGCAGCACTTTTACCTGTACTGGAGACAGCCATGTCGGGAATGCTCCTGCAAAATGCTCGATCAAAATGCCGATAAAGCGCTCTATCGATCCAAATGCCACACGATGGATCATAATCGGACGGTGTTTTTCCCCATCTGCTCCTGTATATTCCAGTTCAAAACGCAGTGGAAGCTGGAAGTCCAGCTGAATCGTTCCACACTGCCAGGTTCTTCCGATAGAATCCTGCAGATGGAAGTCAATTTTCGGTCCGTAGAATGCTCCATCTCCCTCATTTATTACATACGGAAGGCTCAGATCATCTAGCGCACCGCGAAGTGCATCTGTTGCCAATTCCCAATCTTCATCACTGCCCATGCTGTCCTCCGGACGTGTAGAAAGTTCCACATGGTACTTAAATCCAAACAGACTGTATACCTCATCAATCAGTTTCGCAACGCCCTTGATTTCGTCCCGGATCTGCTCCGGCATCATAAATATATGTGCATCGTCCTGTGTAAAGCATCGTACACGCATCAATCCATGAAGCTGACCAGATTTCTCATGACGATGAACCAGACCCAGTTCTCCCATACGAATTGGAAGATCACGATAAGAACGTGGTTCAGACTGGTATACAAGAATACCACCCGGACAGTTCATCGGCTTGATTGCAAAGTCTTCCTCGTCAATCACTGTTGTATACATATTCTCTTTATAATGTCCCCAGTGCCCAGAAGTTTCCCAAAGATGTCTGCTCAACATAATTGGAGTGTTGATCTCCACATAGTCATTCTTTGTATGAATCTCTCTCCAATAATCCAGAAGCGTGTTTTTCAATACCATTCCCTTTGGCAGGAAAAATGGGAATCCTGGTCCCTCATCACGCATCATAAACAGGCCCAGTTCTTTTCCAAGACGTCTGTGATCACGCTTCTTAGCTTCTTCAATCATTGCAAGATGCTCTTCCAGTTCTGCCTTCTTCGGAAAAGCAGTTCCATAGATTCTCTGCAGCATCTTATTCTTCTCACTGCCCCTCCAGTAAGCACCTGCCAGACTTGTCAGTTTCACTGCTTTCACGTTCTTTGTATTCATCAAATGCGGTCCTGCGCAGAGATCTGTAAATTCTCCCTGTCTGTAAAAACTGATCACGGAATCCTCTGGAAGATCTTCGATCAACTCTACTTTATAGATTTCACCTTTTTCTTTAAAATATTCAATTGCTTCATTTCTTGGCATTGTAAACTGCTCGATTGAAAGTGCTTCTTTCACGATCTTCCGCATTTCTGCTTCTATTTTTTCCAAATCCTCTGCCACAATTGGTATCTCACGGTCAATATCATAATAGAAACCATCGTCAATTGACGGTCCGATTGCCAGTTTAGTGTCTGGATAAAGACGCTTGATCGCCTGCGCCATAATATGAGAAGCTGTATGACGGAATGCACCCTTTCCTTTCTCATCATTAAATGTCAGAATATTTAAGTCGCAGTCTTCTTCCACAACAGTTCTCAAGTCTACCACTTCACCGTTCACTTCTCCGGCCGTTGCCATTCTTGCCAGTCCTTCACTGATATCAGCGGCAATTTCAATGATACGTCTGCTCTCTGCATATTCTTTTACAGAGCCATCTTTCAATGTGATTTTCATAGTTTTTCTCCTCTTCTGATAAATATTCTATTTGTAACACTGCAGTGATAAATCGCCTTGCATCTTCTGAACTTTTTATTAACAGAACTTCTCTGTCAAATAAAAAATCCCTTTCTGTATCACTACAGAAAGGGACGAGTACTCATCTCGCGGTTCCACCCTAATTGTACCGGCATATGCCGGAACCACTTCATTCATGATGATAACGGGATCACCGGACTGTTTTGCAGCCACTCAGAGGTAGTTTTCAAATGGTTCTATAATAGGAAGCTTCCAGCCAATGACTCCCCTCTCTGTATTCTTTCCACATTCTACTCTTCTCTTCAACGTGTTTTCAATCTTTTATTATTTTATATCATTGCTCTTAATTTTGTCAAGATAATCGCAAAAAATTCCCTGATCAGATAGTTCAGCTGCAAAACCGGATTGGATGTAGCAGACAGACCTTCCAGCTTCTTATAGCCAATCTGCCTTCCCAACATCAGTGCCCGATACACATGAAAACTGTTGGTTACCAGCACTACGCCATTCTCTGGCTCTCTTACAGATTCTCTTTGGATGATCTCAGCTGAAAACCGCAGATTTTCTTCTGTAGATGTAGACATCTCTTCACGCAAAATCCGTTCTGCATGGATTCCGCGTTTCAGCAGATTCTCAGACATAGCCTCTGCCTCAGAAATATCTTCTCCCTTCCCCTTTCCACCTGAAACAATCACCTT
>JAHHTO010000124.1 GCA_020024595.1 Schaedlerella sp. | reverse complement strand
CCCCGAGACGGTTCTTTTTTTTTTCTCAAAGATGTGGGAACAGCGCATTGTAAATCTGGTCTATTGGTTTGCCGAACAGCCCTTTTAGAAATGCTTTGTTAATTATCATATCCAGGTCAGATCCAGCCTGGATTGCCTGATTCCATGATTCGACAACGGTATCTGTAGAATCCCAGAGAGTTCCGTCTACATCAAATATCAGTCCATCCATGATAAAACCTCCTTATATCATTCGAATTCGATTTTTATTATGATCAACATTACTATAGCACAAAAAGGCACTTTTAAAAAGATTCTTTTTAGTGTATACTAAACTAGGATTAGAAGGGGAATCGGGCTATCAATAGATACTCTTTGCAGAGATAGCTTTGAAGGAGAATTTGTATGAGTGATAAAATTGTTTTGATTGATGGACACAGTATTTTGAATCGGGCATTTTACGGAGTACCAGACTTGACCAATTCGGAGGGATTGCATACCAATGCAATTTATGGTTTTTTGAATATTTTGTTTAAGATTTTGGATGAAGAAAAGCCGGAATATCTGACGGTGACGTTTGATGTGCATGCACCGACATTCCGACATCAGATGTTCGCAGACTATAAAGGTACGCGAAAGCCCATGGCAGAAGAATTAAGACAGCAGGTTCCGGTGATGAAAGAAGTGTTGCATGCGATGCATATTGCAACGATTGAGAAAGCGGGGCTGGAAGCAGATGATCTGCTAGGAACGATTTCCTGTGTCTGTGAAGAAAAAGGAATGGATGTGGCAATTATTTCCGGAGACCGAGATACATTGCAGCTTGCGACGGAAAAAGTAAAGATTCGTATTCCAAAGACGAAGCAGGGACGGACAGAAGTGGAGGATTATTATGCTTCCGATGTGCAGGAAAAGCTTGGCGTTACCCCGAAGGAGTTTATTGATGTAAAAGCCTTGATGGGAGATACTTCCGATAATATTCCGGGCGTACCGGGAGTGGGTGAGAAGACTGCGACCAAGATTATTGTGGAGTATGGGACGATTGAAAATGCACATGCACATGCAGCTGAATTGAAACCGCCAAGGGCAAGTAAGAATATTCAGGAATTTTGGGAGCAGGCGTGTATGAGCAAAACACTTGCAACCATTGACACTCATGCAGACATCGCATTTGATTTGGAGAGTGCCCGGTATGGCAATCCGTATACAAAGGAAGCGTATGATTACTTTCAACGGCTGCAGTTTAAGAATCTGCTGGGGCGGTTTGATGTAGAGGCAACTGTGAATAGTGTGGAAAAGAACTTTCGGGAAATAACAGGCAAGATAAAGGTGGAAAAGATTTTTGCAGAGGCAAAGAAGGCAGAGACAGTTGGTGTGTCTATTTCAGCAGACCAGGGAAATGTATTGCCATTGTTTGCTCATGAATCTGGATACGGGCGAATTGCGATTGCCTATGGAAAAGAGAAGATTTATTCCATTCCATGCGATACAGAAGTGACTATGGATTATTTGTTCGAGCAGCTAAAAGAGGTGTCGGGTACAGCGAAGCGGTTTGTCATGTTCGATGTAAAAACATATCTTCCGGTCGTTTCGATTGAGAACCCGGAACGGTGTTTTGATGCAACAGTGGCAGCCTACCTGTTGAATCCTTTGAAAAATGACTACGTGTATGAAGATGTAGCACGTGAGCAGCTGAATCTCCTGATCGATGAAAAGGCCGATGAAATGGTTCGTTCTTGCTATGAAGCATATACAGCATTTGCTTCTGCAGATCCGCTGACGGTGAAGTTAAAAGAAGCAGAAATGTACGAACTGTTTACTGATATTGAGATGCCGCTGATCTTTACACTTTATGATATGGAACGGGCAGGGATTCAGGTAGAAGGCAGAGAACTGAAGCAGTACGGGGAATGTTTAGGTGATAGAATTACAGAATTGGAAACAGAGATTTATGAGCTTGCCGGTGAAAGATTTAACATCAATTCTCCGAAACAGTTGGGTGTGATTCTATTTGAAAAAATGGGGTTGCCGGGTGGAAAGAAGACAAAAACCGGATATTCCACAGCGGCGGATGTGCTTGAGAAGTTGGCACCGGAAGCTCCCGTGGTAGAGAAGATTTTGGAGTATAGACAATTGACAAAATTAAAATCTACCTATGCAGATGGACTGGCAAATTATATCGGCACGGATGGAAGAATTCATGGAAAATTCAATCAGACCATTACGGCAACGGGACGTATCAGTAGTACGGAACCGAATTTGCAGAATATCCCGGTGCGGATGGAACTGGGACGACTAATCCGAAAGGTGTTTGTTCCACAAGATGGATGTATATTTTTGGATGCAGATTATTCTCAGATCGAACTGCGAATTCTGGCACATTGTTCTGGCGATGAACAATTGATTGGAGCATACCGTGAGGCGCAGGATATCCATCGGATGACGGCATCGCAGGTGTTTCACATTCCATTTGACGAAGTAACAGATTTGCAGAGAAGAAATGCAAAGGCGGTCAATTTTGGAATTGTATATGGAATTAGCTCTTTTGGCTTGAGTCAGGATTTGAGTATTACGCGAACGGAAGCGTCGCAGTATATTGAGAGTTATTTTGAAACATATCCAGGGATTAAACAGTTTCTGGATGAGCAGGTGGCGTATGCAAAAGAAAATGGATACGTGGTTACTTTATTCGGTCGTCGAAGACCGGTGCCGGAGCTAAAATCCAGCAACTTCATGCAGCGTAGTTTCGGAGAGCGAGTTGCAATGAATGCACCGATTCAGGGGACGGCAGCAGATATTATCAAGATTGCGATGATTGGCGTGAACAGGGAATTAAAGGAACGAAAGTTGAAATCTAGATTGATCTTGCAGGTTCATGATGAACTGTTGATCGAGACGTATCTAGATGAGGAGAAGGAAGTGAAGGAGATTCTTAAAACACAGATGGAACAGGCAGCAACATTGAAAGTTCCACTGATCGTAGATATGCATGCTGGACAGAATTGGTATGAGGCGAAGTAACAGGGAGATTCCTAAGTGGAATGATCTTGAGAAGAGAAGACATGGAAAATGAGAATAGACGGGAAGCAGAGAAGATTATGAAAGTACTTGGGATTACCGGCGGAGTCGGTTCGGGAAAGAGTCAGGTATTGGAGTATCTGAAACTAGAATACGGTGCAGTTATTTGTCAGTTGGACGAAGTGGCGAAGGAACTGCAAAAAAAAGGAATGGTATGTTACGATAAGATCGTGGAAGCCTTTGGAAGTGAGATCCTGCAAGAAGACGGAGAACTGAACCGGGCAAAACTAGGGGAAATCGTATTTCGGCAGGAGGAAGAGTTGCAGAAGCTAAATACCATTGTCCATCCAGAGGTGAAGCGTCAGATACACAAAGATATTGAAGAAAAAATAAAAGAAAATGTTTCCTTATATGTGATTGAAGCGGCTCTTCTTCCTTCTGCAGGCTATGAGGAAATCTGCGATGAGATGTGGTATATTTATGCGAAAGAGTCTGTACGCAGAGCAAGATTAAAAAGTTCCCGTGGATATACAGACAAGAAAATAACAAGTATGATACAGTCTCAGCCGCCAGAATCTGTTTTCCGGAGGATGTGTACTACAGTTATTGATAACAGTGGTTCATTTGAAGAGACAAAGAAACAGATAGGAGAGTTGATGATATGAGAATGTGCAGTATTGCCAGTGGGAGCAGCGGCAACTGTATTTATGTCGGGAGCGATGATACCCATCTTCTGGTGGATGCCGGCATCAGTAAGAAACGAATGGAAGAGGGATTGAAGACACTAGAAATTAGCGGAAAAGAACTCGGTGGAATTCTTGTGACTCATGAGCATTTGGATCATATCCAGGGGCTGGGGGTATTCAGCCGTAAGTATGAAGTGCCAATTTTTGCAACAGAGGGAACCATCGAGGGGATCAAGTCTTGTTCATCTCTTGGAAAATTGCCGGAAGGGCTGCTTCATCCAATTACAATTGATGAGAAATTTACCATTGGAGATATTACAGTGGATCCCTTTGAGATTTCTCATGATGCCCGACAGCCGTCCGGTTACCGATTGGAAAGTGGTGGGAAGTCAGCGGCGGTAGCAACAGATCTGGGAATGTATACTGACTATGTAGTTGATAAGCTGAAAGGATTGGATGCCGTCCTTCTGGAAGCAAATCATGATATACATATGTTGGAAGTAGGAGGATATCCTTATTATTTGAAGCAGAGAATCATGGGAGAAAAAGGACATTTATCAAATGAATTGTCAGGACGGCTCCTTTGTGATATACTGCATGATAATTTGAAGCATATTGTTCTTGGTCACCTGAGCAAGGAAAATAATTATGCCAGATTGGCATATGAGACTGTAAAACTGGAAGTGACACTGGGCGACAATCCCTACAAGGGGGAAGACATGAATATACAGGTCGCAAAAAAGGACAGTGTTTCTGATATACTGTTGTTTTGACAAAACAACTGCCGGAAAATCCGGGAAACTGAAAGTGGAAGAATAGAAAGAATGAGGAGAGAGTTGGTATGAAAAAATGTATTGTAACCGTATTGGGAAAGGATACTGTAGGAATTATTGCGAAAGTATGTGCCTATCTTGCAGAAAATAGGATTAACATTTTGGATATTTCACAGACCATTATACAAGGATATTTTAATATGATGATGATCGTGGATGTATCTGAGATTCAGAAGGATTTCACAGTGATTTGTGATGAACTGGGCGGCCTTGGAGATGAAATTGGTGTAACCATTCACTGCCAGAGAGAAGAAATCTTTGAGAAAATGCACCGACTGTAAGGCAGAGAGTGGTTGTACATTTATTACGAACAGGTAAATGTAAACATCGAAAGAGAAAAATACAAGAAAAGAATTAGAAAGGCTTGGTGCAAACTATGATTAATATGTATGAAGTTTCAGAAACAAATCAGATGATTGAGCATGAGAATCTGGATGTGCGTACCATCACATTGGGAATCAGCCTGCTTGATTGTATCGATTCTGATCTGGAGAATGTAAACCGGAAGATTTATGAAAAAATTACGACTGTTGCAAAAAATTTGGTGAGTACAGGAGATGAGATCGAGAAAGAATTTGGAATTCCAATCGTTAATAAGCGAATTTCGATTACTCCGATCGCACTTGTTGGGGGAGCCGCTTGTAAAACTCCGGAAGATTATGTGTCAATTGCAAAGACTCTAGACAGGGCAGCAAAAGAAGTGGGAGTAAACTTTATCGGTGGATATTCGGCATTGGTGTCTAAAGCAATGACACAGTCTGATGAAAATCTGATTCGTTCTATTCCGCAGGCACTGGCACAGACGGAACGAATCTGCAGTTCTGTGAATGTGGGTTCTACCAAAACAGGAATCAATATGGATGCTGTCAGACTCTGTGGTGAAATTGTAAAAGCATCAGCGGAGGCAACTGCAGATAATGATTCGCTTGGTTGTGCGAAATTGGTGATTTTCTGTAATGCACCGGATGACAACCCGTTTATGGCAGGTGCATTTTTAGGAGTGACTGAAGGAGATGCGGTCATCAATGTGGGTGTCAGCGGACCGGGAGTTGTAAAGAAGGCATTGGAGAAAGTGCGTGGGAAAGGATTCGAGGAACTCTGCGAGATGATTAAGAAGACGGCGTTTAAGGTGACCCGTGTCGGTCAGCTTGTGGCAGGAGAGGCCTCCAAACGTCTTGGTATTCCGTTTGGTATTGTAGATTTGTCTCTGGCGCCTACACCTGCAATCGGCGACAGTGTGGCAGAGATACTGGAGGAAATTGGGCTGGAGCGTGTGGGAGCACCGGGAACGACGGCAGCATTGGCAATGCTCAATGATCAGGTGAAAAAGGGCGGAGTGATGGCATCTTCCTATGTAGGTGGCTTAAGTGGCGCATTCATTCCGGTAAGTGAGGATCAGGGAATGATTGATGCCGTTAATGTAGGCGCTCTGACACTGGAAAAGTTGGAGGCGATGACCTGTGTGTGTTCCGTAGGACTGGATATGATTGCTATTCCAGGTAAGACAAGTGCAGCTACGATTTCTGGAATTATTGCAGATGAAATGGCAATCGGAATGGTGAATCAGAAAACAACAGCAGTACGCCTGATTCCGGTTATTGGAAAAGATGTAGGTGATGTGGCAGAATTTGGTGGTTTGTTGGGGTATGCACCGATTATGCCTGTGAATGAATTTGGATGTGATGCATTTATCAATCGAAAAGGAAGAATTCCTGCACCAATTCACAGCTTTAAGAATTAATGCGGTTGCGCATATTCGAGTATCGATTGAATGAGAAAGTGAAAGTAAGGAGCAGGATAGTATGAAAAAAACAGCAATTGTAACGGATAGTAACAGCGGGATTACACAGGCACAGGGGAAAGAACTGGGAATTACTGTTTTACCGATGCCGTTTTATATCAAGGAGGAACTGTTTTTTGAGGATATTTCTCTGACTCAGGAAGAGTTTTATGAGAAATTGGAAGAAGAATCAAATATATTGACATCCCAGCCGTCTCCAGGAGATGTTCTTGACTTGTGGGATGAACTTCTGAAAGAGTATGAGGAGATTGTACATATTCCGATGTCCAGTGGATTGAGCAGTACATGCGAGACTGCAATGTCTCTTGCAAATGATTATGAAGGCAGAGTGCAGGTGGTAGATAATCAACGAATCTCTGTTACACAGCAAGAGTCTGTTCTTGACGCTATGAGACTTCGCGATGCAGGAAAGTCTGCTGCGGAAATCAAGATGATTCTGGAAAAAGAAAAAATGGAAGCAACCATTTACATTACAGTAGATACACTGAAATATTTGAAAAAAGGTGGAAGGGTCACTCCGGCAGCAGCAGCACTTGGGACGGTGTTGAATCTGAAACCGGGATTGACCATTCAGGGAGAAAAACTGGATGCTTTTGCAAAAGTGCGCGGGTGGAAGGCTGCAAAGCGCACGATGTTAAAAGCAATTCAGAAAGATATTCAGGAGCGTTTTGCAGGAAAAGAAAAGGATTTGGTGCTTGGTATGGCATATGGTGGCAATCAGGAG
>JAHHTO010000123.1 GCA_020024595.1 Schaedlerella sp. | reverse complement strand
ATTCACAGTCTTCTTCAACAAGCTCCGGAATTTTTTTCAAAAACCGTACTTCTTTTGGCGTAAAATATCCATGGCAATAAATATACAATGTCTCCTCAGAAAAATCCATGCTCTCATAGTTGGCTTTATTTTCAATTGTCATAATTTTTCTGCATTTAGCTAAATTGGTCACAACTGCATGCTCCATTGTCTGAGAATTGATTAACGTTCCATATGTATTCATAGCTGTTTCCACAATATTTCCATTATCCAATTTATACTGAAGGCTACCTTTCCATTCCAAAGTCTGTGCATAAGAATGAACATTGTGCATAGCCAAAAGTGTATCTGCGTCCATTTCCTCTTCATAATGTGGAGAATAGTTTCTCAAAATAGTAACGATACTGCTCCTATATGCATTCTGAAATGTCTTTGAATTTTGAAATACTCTTGCACTAAATATGCGCTCCCAGACAAATTCCTGTTGTGCCGCTATAGCATTCAGACATAAAAATAAATTCTCATCCTCTGCTTCCAAAACTTTCTTTCCGGACTCAAGTCGTGTCAAAAGTGTATCATAATAAGATGTTGCCCACGCACATCCACTCGCTTTTGCTTTCCATTTTTTCACACTTGCAATCAAAGTCAATTGGTGTTCTCTACGATCTGTCACTCCAACTCTTCTACAAAGTATTGGAATAACTGCTATTTCATAATCTATCTGACTAATATCCCCTCCCATATCACGCCACTTAAATTGAAGCATCCCGCTTTTTCCAATTGCCTCATCCTGTTCCATCTCTCTTGCCTGACTGAGAAGATTTTGCATGCCTCCAACGGAATCTATCAGTCTCTGATCTACCTTCGGATGCTTTCTTCCTGTAAGTTTTCCTGCTCGATATGCTTCTGTATCATTCTGCTCAATCAGCCACTGTATCAACGTCACTCTTTTCTTCTTCATCTGCCTCTCCCTCGATCAGCCGCAAATACTGACCTTTATCAATATGAATCATCGAGATCCGATTATTCGCTCTTCGGAACGCATAGACACAATCTACATTCTGCACTAAAGACTGTAATCTTTCATCCGGCACACACACGACAAGCTGAAGTCCTAATTTTCGTGCGTATGCAAGACAGACTTGGCTTCGCTCCTTATCCATTTTAGAAAACGCTTCATCCAAAAGTACAAGACGTATTTTGCTGTCCCGATTCATCTGCTGATGATAAAGCATAGCAAATCCAGCCAACAGTGCCACATATTTTGGATTTTGTCCTTCTCCACCGGAATCACGTCCAGCCATATCATCCACATAGTTCTTTTTCACATTTCCATCTTGGTCTTCCGTCTGCTCGTACATACTGAATTTTAGATAGGTACGATAATCCGCATACTTTTCCATATCTCTTTTGTGTTTTTCTCTCGCAGACTGCTCATCTTCTCTTGGTGGCATAAATTTATCGGTCAGACGCTTAATCTGTGCTTCGTATTTCTGATAAAATGCATCATCTCCAAGGCTTAATTGCCCTTCCATATCCAGATCAACCACTTTCATATTCAGTTCTTCTGCTGTAAGCATCTCATAGAACTGTCTGTTCTCATCATCTGTCGGCAGAATATCAATCTGATAAATACTGTCAGAAAAGCGTATTTTTGAAAGCATTGCATTAATTTCACGACGATGCCTCTTTGCCTCTTTAATCTCGCTGTTGATTGTCGCAATCACATTTTCCCTTAGCATCTGATAAACGAGCTGATACTGTCTGTCAAACTCTGCTTTATACCGTGACTCAAAATTCTGCTTACAATTTTCCAAAAGTTCATCATATACCGCGTTATCTTTCTCAAACGGGCTAAAATCATAAGATGGAAATGCTTTATTGAATCGTTCTCTTGCATCTCCTCGCTTCTTGATCTCGTCCTCCTCCTGAACACGAAGTTGTTCAGATATCTCGCCTTGCTCTTTTTTAAATCGATATTCGTTTCCTTTTTCAATCTCTGCAACAACAATGTCTTTTAGCTCTGCATTTGGAACGAAGCCTTCCTCAAGTTTTTCCAAGTACTCTGTACGCTCCGAGATGTCCTGCTCCTGTTTTCCCTTTATTGACGAATAATTTGTCACTTCTTTTTGTATGTCATTTTTTTCTTTTTCTAAGCTGCGAATCGACTCATTCAAGCTCCATTCCTGTTTCTGCAGCTCTACCACTCTTGTTCCCGCCTGCAGTTCTTTGATTTCCTCTGACAAATGCGCTTCTTCCTCATAATACTCTTTCAGGTGACTTGCCGCATTGGATTTTTGTAGCATCGTTTCATAATTATACGTCTGCAGGCGCTCAAAATCCTCTGCCTGCTCAAGTTCTGATATCTCTCCGCCAAGACGAATCAGCCCTACGTTCAGCTTGTATACACTTTCCTCCAACTCTTGCATCTGCTTTTTAGAAACTTTTCGACCGATTGTCTGATATCGGTAATCTTTTTCTCGCAAATGCCGAAACATATAGTTACTATAAGAATAACAATCTTTCGTGACACCATCTTTGACCTCATGCAATTCTTCCACTGTCCCACATTTTTTTATATGTCCAAGATAACGTTTTAGGCAAAAATCCACATACGGAATCTCTGTCTTTACCGCATCATACAATGTTTGTTCCATCGCTTGTGGTTCATCTCGCTGTATTGCTGCTGTATTAATCAAATCCACTGTTTCGTATTCCCGTTTTTTCATATTACGGAAAATTTTTGCCACATCCAGCGCATATCTCGGCTCTACAACAAGACCGAATTTGATACGCCCCAGTCTTCCCTCAATCGCATTTCTCCATGCCTCATCTGTAATATCAAACAAATCTGCAAATACTTCCACCTGTATCGTTCTTCCGTATCTTGCAGACAGTTCCTCCTTTAGTTTTCGTCTGACTGCTTTCACTTCTTTGGAATAATGCTTTTTATCATTTTGCAGATCTTCAAGCATCTCTTTCTGTTCCCGATAATCTGCTTCCACCTGTCTGCGTTCTGCTTTCAGTTCTTCTGCCTCAGCTTTGATATTCTCGTAAGTCTCCTTCAACTGCTTTTTCAGCCTAGCAATATTTTCTTCCGTAATATTTCTCTCTTCAATCTCTTCCAAAAGATTACACAGTGGGTTGCTGACATATTCACAGACTCCATCCGTCTCATTCCAACGATTCAGTCGTTTAACAAGTTCCCCCCACTCCCTCGCTTCATTTCCACACAAGCGGATTGTCTCTTGCAATTTTGTAAGTTGTTCTTTCTTTTTCTCAAAATCACTGGCACGAAGTTCTGTTCGCACACCAATCAGTTCTTCTCTTTTTTCCTCCAGATTTATGTCCAGACTTTTGGCACATTCTTCAAGCTGTTCTATCTTTTCACACGTCTTTTTCAGTTCCTCTTTTTTTGCAGAAAGCTGTACTCGTCTATTTTCTATATCTAATATTTTCAAAAGACTTTCTGTCTTCACCTGCTCTGCTTTTGCAATTGTGAGCTTTCTGTCATGTGTCTGCACTTCTTCTAACAGGAGAATCTGTCTTTCTAAGTCCTCTACCCTCTCTTTGATTTCTCGATAAGCTGCAAGCTGCTCACTGATTGCAGTGATTGTATCTTCCTTACTTTTTGGAAACATGTAGTCTTTGATAAACTGGCTCGTCCCCTTTGTCATTCGAAGTGCTATTGCACTTTTTTGCATCGTTTTAAATCTTCCCGCATCTACGTATCCAAATATTACATCATTTACGATGTTTAGATATGCTTCTCTAGACGGATACATTCGGTTGATATTTTCTCTGTTCCTGCTCTCTTCCGATTGCTCTCTTTTTTGAAATAGCTTCTGTATCTCCAAAATTGAATATGGAACTCCAGACGCATTGACATATTCGTCTTCTGGAAACTTACCTGCATGACTGAAGAATCGGAACCGCTTCAGGTCCATATCATTTCTTCCAACTTCAAAAACCACCCCAATACACACACAATTCTTTTTTCCCGTATCCTGTATCTCCAAAACAATCTGCGCATAAAAATCCTGATTCTCACGATTCGCCGAACCATCTTTTTGCTCCCCTCGCAGATAACTCAACACACTTCTCTTATTCACACTGTCATCTGCCGCTCTGTTTAGGAAGTCGTTTCCCACACTTCCATATAACACAACTTGCATCGCATCCATCACCGAAGATTTCCCAGAACCACTTTTCCCACTAAATAGATTGACATATTCGTTCAGACAAAGAACCTGATGATCAATCCCACCCCAGTTATTCATCAAGATTCGTGTAACTATCTTCTTTGCCTGCTTCATTTTCCGCATTCTCCTCTCTGTATGCCTCAATCAATTCATGGATCATCGCCGAACTACAATATAAATTAATTGTACTGTAAATATAAATTGGTGTATCATCTTCCAGATCACGAAGTGCTCCCGGATACTCAACAATCTGATGCTTTTTCATAACCGCCAATGCACTTTTCCATTCACTGTCTGGAAGCTTCTGGTTTAACAGATTTGTATTTTTCCCATACTCCCGTATTTCTTCTAGATTCGTTACTGTCGCAGCAAGTCCTTTTCCCATAATTTTGTCTCGGTAGATCATCTTAATCAACAAAACAATGATCGTCGTCTCTTTTGACAACGCTTCTACCTCCACACCATCTCCAACCAGTCTGAAAATATGCTCCTGGGAATCATATAGCAATTCACATCCAAGAACCGAAAGATAGCTTTCAATAAAATTGCGATGTGTTCTACATATCACAAATTGCTCGTTATCACTTGGCACTAATGTAACTGGATCATATTTTTCCTGCAAAATACATGTCTGACGAAACAGACTTAAAATGGTCTTCTTTAATTTTTCTGCCTCTGTCACAGATAAACTTTCCAAATATTGTTCCATACTACTTCCTCCTGATTGTAAATCCGGAATACTGTAAGCCTGCCTCTGTCGTAAACTCCTCTCCGACTACAATCTCTTCTGTCTCTTCTGCAATCTCCGTAGCTTCCTGCCATACAAATAGAAGCTTTTCCAAATCTTCCACCGTTCGAACAGTATTTTTTGTCACCTGGAATACCCCGTCTACCTCATTTTCCTTGCGGAACTTACGAATCTGTGCTTTCGTATACAGCGGTTTTACTACAAATTCATCCAACTGTTCTTCGCTTTTTGACTGCTTTACAAGTTCTTGTGGTTCAAACACCTGTTTTCTTACATCTCTTGGTTTTACAAAGCTTTTCTCTTTGATGACTGCAAAACGTTCTGTCATGCCTATACCTTCACCGAGTCGCTCCAATATCTCATCCTTCCTGCCACTCGTATTCAGTAACTGAATCAGCACTTTTGTATAATCTTCCTCAACATCACCTTCTGTTAAAATGTATCGAATACGCGCCGCAGCCCTTTTTGCAAATACTCTCTTCTGATCAATGAGACGATTGTATCTTCTCTCAATCCCATCAAACTCCCGATTAATTTGGAACAGAATCTCCATTGCCTCATCACTACTTTGTACGCCACGCTCATTTCTTCTCCACTCAAAAGAATCCGATTTCAAATCTTTTCTCTTCTGAAACAGTTCCTGCTTTCTCGATTCATTCTCCATCATATTTTGATCAATCAGCTCTTTTACCTCTTCTTTATAACGATAGAAACTGTCCGTCGTCGTCAAAATAGCATACTTCTGACTGTCTGTGTTGTTCATCTCATTTACTAATACTTCCTGAATTCCAAGAAAGGTCTTCTGCTTTGTCATTTTCTCAAAAAATCCCCGAATTCCCTCCTGCATATTTGAAAGCATCTGAAGTAATGCCTTTGAAGACTGCAAGGCACTTTTCAGTATCTCATTATCTTTTTCTTTGGAAGAATGATATGTAAATAAATGGCTGTATACGGTCAGTAAACTCTCCCTTTCCATACTGCTTTCTTCACTATACAAGCGTTGAAACAATTCTATGAACATCTGGCTATAATCCGGAAATGAAACAACATAACAGTTGAGAGATTCGTCATAATCCTTTCGAAGCCATCCCCACTCTTCTAACTTTTGTAACATAACAGATGCCATATTCGTTCTTGTAAAAAGTACATCATCTTCCAGTTCATTCTGACTCCAATCCATTGTGATCGCAGAAATCTCTATCTCAATCATATCTTGACATTCTTCCTGCGTCAATCCAAGCAACGAATATGAACTCGAAGACTGCTCATAAAGTGCAATCAAAATACGCTGAAAATATTCAACGTATTTGCTGTTAAATAATTTGTAAAAGTCTTTAGGAATTCTACTTTTTATACTCATCGATATTTTCCCTTTATCTTACTCTGTGTTATCCCGATTGATGTTTCTGATCTTGAATATCATATCATGCAACAAATCTATTTTCAATCAACGACCTATCGTAAGTATCCAAAAAGCCCCAGTAGTTTTTTAACTACTGAGACTTATTTTTCTCTCGTTTATTTATTTCTAAAATTTTCAGTATAGTTATTGTATCAATTCAATGTTCATAAAGTAACCACCATACAGTGCTTTAAGAGGTGGTACTGACTTCTAACTTTCACTTTCTCTTAATCGTTCTACAATAGTTCGTCTAGAAACTTTATGATATGTAAGTAATGGTACAAGTGCTCCTACAATTATAAAAACCGGTGCAACAATCAAAATTGCTTTAAACGAAGGTCTATATGTGAAAAACCAGAACATTTTACTCAGAGTAGATGCTGCGACCGGACCCATAATGACAGCTACAATCAGTGCAAGAATCAAAGAACAACTTGCATATAAAATACCTTCTGTCACCAACATTTTTTTCAATTGTTTTCCTGTCATACCAATAGACTGAAGCATAGCAAGTTCCCTTCTGCGAGATACAATGCTAGTCAGTATCACATTCAAAAAATTAAGTATTCCTACCAGTCCTACAATAAAACTTAAAAGCCCACCCACAAGCAAGAACATGCTACGAAATTTCTGAAATTCTGCTTGATAAGATGCTTTGCTTTCAAAATCATATTTCGGCTCTTTATTGCTTGTATAATTTGATAAAAATGTTTCCA
>JAHHTO010000122.1 GCA_020024595.1 Schaedlerella sp. | reverse complement strand
TTCTATGAGTAAATCCGCAGATTTTGGAATTACCCGCACACGTTCTGAGAATGGGCACAATGTTTGGCAGCTGTGTATCGCCGGAAATGAGCGTGAGATGGGCTAAGTTGAGCCGGAAAGGTTTTGCTACTGGAGCAATATACCATGGCGATCCGAGAAAAACGACAAAATCCGTATGAAATCGAACTGCCGCAGTCCATCATTGATTCCTTTGCCCGATTCCTCGTCCCTGAGATACGAAAATTCTACGCAAGCGAACAGGGACAGAAGGAACTAGCCGAATGGAAAAAGAAGTATTCTGATAAAAGTGGGGAGTGAAGTAAAATTCAAAGATAATATGCGAAAGGATGCCCTGTTTCGGGGCGTTCACTTAGGGATTATTCAAGGCGACAATATTTTTTGAGTGTCATCCTCAAGTGATACCAACAAAAAACCACACAACAGACTACAATATCTGCTGTGTGGTCTTTTGTAAATGGTTCATCATGTGGGTCTATGAGTATTTCGCCACTCTTTGAGGAGTTCATTCATAGCGACGCCAACTTTCAGTCGCTTTTTATATATCTCTGTTTTTCGCTCGGTATCAGTTGTGATATGGTTGAATTGTGAAACCTTGCTGATTCTACTGCTGAGTACATTTTGGTGTCTTTCGATATACGCTTCAAAGGCCACCCGCTCCTCGTCTGAGTAATAGAATACCACAACCTCCTGAAGGTGCGTAAAGGCATAACGATGATCACCATTTTGAGGATCATATAAGAACCTCAACAGTCTGTACCGCTTGCTATCACAGACATAATACTTGTAGCTATATTTGTGATGTAAAGCATATTCATCGTGACATATAAAGCCCCAAGTTGGTGTAGGAATCTGCAACCTTCCACCATCAAGAACGACAATCTGATACGAATCGAGAATTGTAGTCTGATACTTGATGTTTAACTTATCGTAGGAAGTATTTGAATTCGGCATAGCATAGGCATAGAACTCTGCGTCTAAATCATCATCGTTTGGGTATATTTCTATCGTGTATTCTGGTCGATAAACATTGTAGTACCCATTATCGAAAGTAGTCCATTCTGCTTTATTGTGTAGCCGATCATAGATATATTCTAATGGTGCTTTGGTAAGACCCAGTCTTTTGCGCCACAGATTTTCTATATCAGTCACATCAGCATTTCCATTATCTGGTGTATTTTTATCACCTATCCGCGTATATATACATCCTGGACGCATCTGCCCATACTGCTTTTTTAAATAGATGGGTGTGTTTTCAACATTAAAAATGGTCAACACATCCAATTCAGTACCATCAAAAACGATAGTTTTTACTTCCACAGTAGGATACACATCTCCCGCAAAAACGAGGTTTGATATAGCATCGATAATATCCACCTGTTTTCTTCTCTGTTTTTGCATACCTGTGACATCCAAATTGTCTGCTACACCGAAAATTAAATAACAGTTTTCATCGTGCACAGTGTTAGCAAAGCAAAGGATATCCTTAATCAAGTCTGCTATATTTTCATGCCACTCTTGCTTAAAATCCCAGCAGTCACCTTCCTTGCCTTGTTCAAGGAAGAAGCGAATAAGGCTATCCGTTGAGTAGTATTGAAATTTGGACACTATCCGTACCTTCTTTGCTTGTTATTAAAAAGGAAGAGAATCATAATCCTCATCATCTTGATCAGAAAAACCAATCAACCGTTTCGCTCTCAGCAACAACTGATCATATGTAATGATATGGAGTTGATGGTATGCGGCATTCAAAATACGGAGGGCACGCATCTTGTCTTCGCCCCAATCATCAGAGCGCCCATAAACCAACATACATTGTGGTTTTACGGTTTTCGTTCCATCCACACGTTCCATAAATTCCACAGAATTGGATTGAAGTTCAATCCTGTAAAGGTAATTTAAGCATTGGGAAATTGCTGCCGTCAACTGGGCGGCGGGATAATAATTCCCATGGGAATCTGGCCCCGCCCAAAATTGCAGATCAGGGCGTTTGATTTCTACAACATCCAGCAATCCGTCTATTGAACGCATTAGGTAGTCGGCAATATCGTTGGTATCAATATCTCTCTCCGGCAAAATGTTGAGGTATTCTGAACCAAGCACCCATTTGTTTTGAGTAAACCAATTCTGCCAGAACGATTCTGTTCTCTCTACATCAATCGCTTGTTCAAATTTCCGGATTGCATTATTTCGTTCCGCAGCAGTGATTGCCACAGTGAGGTTTTGCGTCAAAATACCAGATTCAATCAGCTTGGATACAACCTCATCATCAGAGATGCCTAAATCGCGCACTTTGGTAAATAGCTTGACAGCATCCTCATCTGCCTCAATAAACTCAGTCATACCGATATTCAGTGGGGTATAGTACTCTTGAATATATTCAATTAGTTTATCGATTTCTTCTGGCTTAAGAGTAATAGCTTTGTCTTCTTTGGTGATCCATTGATTCTTTACTTTCTTCTGTCGAGCAATTTTAAGGGATACAATTTGCTCACCACTGGATTTATGGCAATTTCTAAAAAATACCGCTTTGCAAGCACTTCTGGGGCCAGAGCCTAAAACGCAGGGTTTAACATACTCCTGACCATCGGCTGTTTTACTTATATTTTTCCACTCTTTTGCCATAGAATACCTCTCACTACCATGTTAGAAATTGAACTCTATTCCAGTCAGAACAGCACCAAAATCGTATTGCGGTAACGCTCCAAAATAATCTGTTTCCAAGCCAACATCCAAAACATACATGAAATCCGCAAAATCATAAATCACAGGCTCACCGTGATTATCCATGAGATTCTTCCGTATGCTATCGGTTTTAGCGATAAGGCAAGTGTACTGATAGTCCTTGTCGATTGCAGAAGTATTCCCGTTAGGATGAGCCTTTTGCAGATGCTGACCACTTGTCAATGCAATCAAATTCTCTAGGTACTCTGCAATTTCTTGATATCGGTGTTTCGGAAAAATATGATGCATATGTGTAGCCTTTTCTCCAACAGAGAATCGATCCAGAATTTCAGATTTCCCATCATTATATTTGTCATTGAACTGTCGCAAATATTTTATAGCTCTGGACACACGGTACTGATACTCATCGTCGGTCTGCGCAGCAGGAACAAAATCCCCTCGCGCAACATTTTTATCTTTGCCCGCCGCATCATCACGCCAATTAGTTTGATTATAAATGATTTTGTCATATGTAATCATGGATGGAGATATTTTACCTTTGGCAGTACCTTTTTTGTGGTATTTACAGGCCAGAGGATTGAGAACCTTGGTAAAAATTCTACTTGCCTCCACAGCAGTATTAATGGGGGTGTACCTGATACAGAAATTTGCAAAGGTATCCTTGAGGCTCTGAAGAGCATCGTTTGTCTGCTCATCAAAGAAAGTCTCAAAACTGTCCCACAGCCCACTATCCTTCAGTGTTTTTTCAATATACAGGCACAAAAAGTCAAACGCATTTCTCTCACGAAGTGCAATGTACTGTAGGATATCCATATTGGCAACGCTAAACTGGATGGTATTGCGAACAACACCATCCTCACGCAGTACACCTGCGGCAGCCAACATTTTCATTGGCTGCCGGAAGAATTTGTTATATTCATCTAGAGTAGTTCGGCGTAGAGGGTCTGGTTTGCAGAAAATGTTTTGAACATTTGTAATGGCATATTCAGACTTCCAAATATTAGGGGACTGAAACGGTTGACTGCCGCCATTCTGAATATAGTCCATAATACAGTCAGCAACAAAACATACTGCATCAAATGCACATTTCTGATCAATCCAACGGCCATTACCAGAAATGCGAACATCATAATTGCATTTTTCTAAAAACCTTGATACAAGATTATTGTTCATCTCTTAGCACCCCGTAATAATACACACTATTATTATCAACGTTAATCGACTGGGTGGATAAATTCCGTGCAATACCATAAAACCGTCTGTACTCCTCGGACGAAAAGAACGCCTTTTGCTTTTCTGTTAATCGGAGGTTTCCTTTTGGAATGAGTACGGCTACAGATCCGTCAGGAATTGTATTAGTCAAATTGTCAATAACCCGCGGATTATAGGTCATATTCGGAGTCAGGTATACTCGTTCATTGTTTACGAACCGAGAAGCAGCTACAGTTTCAGCAATCTGCATTGGAAGATACACATCATAATCTGGTATATGTGTTATACCTAATCCATCGTCATCAATATTTCTAGCTTTTATGACCCACAGGCAATTACCGTTCGATTTTGGTACAGTGTTTGCTTTGGTGATCTGTCTATCGCGGAACACAGTAAATACATCAAAGTGCAGTTTCTTAGCGACCTTATCAAATTGTTCATCACGATAAATCACAAAGGAAGGGTATGCTGTGTCGGTAAGGTATTCCTGACTACGAGTATGTTGCATATTGTACTTCATACTATAAACAGTCGTGTCTTTTGGCTTTTGACGAGGATAGATAATCATACAAATGGTTTCGATAGAGACCCCAGTAAAACCATAACGCCCAAAATCAATAATGCTGTCAATTTTCATTGTCCGCAAATACTCTCTTGTTTGGGTGTATTCTTCAGATGCGAGGATATTCTTATTCAAAACCAAAGAAACACAGTCACTACAACGAATACACTTTTCCAAGAATATTGCCGCTAAGTTATTCGTTTTCTGATTGGCATTTGCTTTCAGTGCCTCTGCAATAGCATGGCTTTTCTTCTTCAGTTTCGAAAAAGGGGGATTACCGACAGCCAGATCATATCTGTACTCTGGTTGCCAGGTAACAAAGTCATGACAGATTTGATTAATAGTGAAATTGGAAGGTACTTCGATCCGGTTCAGCAGAAGAGAAAATGCTTCCAGACTTGCCGGATCAATATCGACCACATCAAGGATAACATGAGGAACATTTTCATATTGCTTGAACAAGAAGGGAATAAAACTTCCAGCTCCTACAGAAGGTTCTAAGATGCGAATCTCTTCCTTGTTGAACACGGGAAGCCGACCCATAATTTCATTTGCGATAAACTTATTCGTATAAAATGCCGCATTTTTTTCTCTGTGTGCATTGCAGAGTTCTGTAATCCTCATCAGAGAAGCAATATCCAAATTTAGTGGATTATCCCGCAAAAAAACAATCAGATTATCTCTTTCTCCAAGGTCATGGTCTGCAATGATACGGTTAATCTCTGCTGCATCACTCCGCTTCGTCTGTATTGACGTTTTAATATTGGCAGCAATTTGGCGCATAATTTCTGTCGGAACAGCCTCTCCCAAGCACTGACGAATATTTACTTCATGTGCTTTATATACGTTTCGCTTCTCAGCGTCACTCATCGCATTGAGTTCGTCAAGCGAATAGTCAACCCACCTAAAAGAATGTGGTATGGTCATCATATCCATAAGTTCCCTAATGCTAAACACACGATCCTGCTCTGGATGAACGGTATTCTGTGCCGCAAGCTGATCGTTACGAGTATGGATGCATTGAATGAATCTGTCCCAAGGCTGACGGGTGTACTTATCCCTATTCTTGCGAGTGTTTTCGACCCGCTTGCCATCAATCATGCGATGTGGCCGTTTAGCAGGGTCAGCATTATCAAACGCAGATTCACTCTCTTTCAAATCGTGAATCCAAGGACGCATAGCAGGATCGTACGTTCTAAAAGCATGATAAAAGTCACTTTGATTGATTTCACCCCACTCCAGTCTGGGGTAGTTATAAATAACCTCTCTCAATGTTTTTTCAGGTCTAAAGCTTGGATATAAATCAAACGGCGTAATATTGTTTCTATACTTTTTGCTGACGCCAATCATCAGGGTCCTTGTTCTGGAAGAATTAGAACCATAGTTCATGAAGTTAAGGATTCTTCCGGAAATAATATATTCGGAACCCAATGCACTTTTGATGTACTCTCCGATGGGCATGATCTGCTCATTCGGTGTAATACACAATGTCTTTTGAAATGCCATCACATTCTCAAAAATAAAGAAACGAGGCTTAATCCGATCAATAATATCTACAGATTCTACTACCAAGCTATTGCGGTTGATTTCTTGATCATTCTTTTTGTGATTGATGACACTAATGCCTTGGCACGGAGGGGTAGCAATAATCACATCAATGCCATCATTGCCCATCTTTTCCCATTTGCCGATTTCATCATATATCTTCTGCTTGATTATTGGCTGTGTAATATCGCCAGGAATATAGCCCGAGTTCAGCTTACATTTTTTATTAACACGCTGCACATCCATGCGTCTCGGCAAAAGTTCATTGGTTGCAACACATTCAAACCCTTCTATGTGGAATCCATAGCAACCGACCCCCGCCGAACTGAACAGGGAAATGTATGTCAAGGTCTTATCCTTTAACAATACGTTACACCTCCCCTTTATCATCGTTCATGTACTTGTGTTCCATGATATCCCCAAAGTCACAGCGCAGTACATCACATATTCTGTCAAGAATGGTTAAGTTGACTGCCTCATCTCGACGCATTTTAGTCATGGTATTAGGCGCAATTCTGGCTTCTTTCCGTAATTCCGATTGACTCATTTTTTTGTCAATCAGAAGTTTCCATAGACGATTATATGAAACAGACATACTATGCCTCCTGTAAAAGTCGTATATTAATATTATATCGAGAAAATATGTATTTTTCAAGATGAAATCGCAAATATATGCGATTTTAGAGCAGGCTTTATATCTTCACCAGCCCTGTGTCAGGAATGACATGGAGATTTTTTATTTTATGGCCATGGTGAATGAAGGCAATGTTGGTACGGTCAGCGTCAAGGACAAGAGCAGCTGGGCAGAGGCTGCCTCAAATTAGGGTGTTACACCGAGGTGGTTTTGCCCATTCTCATTCATTTGAATTTCATCAGAGCAGTTGAACTGCCACAAAAACAGAAATAATCAGCATAGCCGAGTTTCTACAAACTATGCCGATATTCTTCCAAGGAATAATCTCTTAGTGAGACACCCTTTTCAGGGCATCCTTTTGTTTGTCATAGTAATGGGGAGGAATGTTTTGTTCC
>JAHHTO010000121.1 GCA_020024595.1 Schaedlerella sp. | reverse complement strand
GACTTGAATTTGGTATCACAGCTGGAATATGAGATGCAGCCCCTGAAAAAAGAGTCTGTGCGCTTGTCCAAGCTGCTGCGCTCTTATGCGGCTGATCTGCTGAACTCCGGGATACCGGACAACTGTTCTTTCGGTATTCAAATCACACCAGAGGCAGAAAGTATTATGCTGGATTGTGATGGCAGATTGATTTCCAGAGCCATCAACAATCTGGTGCAAAACAGCATCAGGCACAATCCGCAGGGGTGCCATATCCAACTTTCTCTTGACTACTCCAATACTGCCGTTTCATTGAGTATCACGGATGATGGGGTGGGCCTTACTCCTGAGAAGCTGGAAGAGCTTTCACAAAAGCCACACTATATGGGGAGTACCGATGAGAGATTGGATCTGCGGCATGGATTAGGGCTTGTGTTGATTCGGCAGATCGTGTCAGCTCATCATGGACTGATGCAGCTTGCCAATCTGGAACCCCACGGCTTTCTGGTCAAGATAGAATTACCTGTTTGATTGTAATGATCTAATTCATTTAAAATAAAACACAAAGACAGCGAACAAAAGAACAAGCCCCAGAAAGGATGACCTATTCAGTCACACCTTCTGAGGCTTATTTCATGTCAGGGTAAATCAGTGCCTATCTTCTACTTTTGTTGAGCCATTTTTCTGGTAAGATTTGTCAAGATTCAGATTAATTCAAAAAATCACGCTATACTGTATATTATAAATGCATCGCCTAATTGACAACAATCGTCGACTGGGATGTACTCTGTAAAGGGTGGTTTCTGCCACCTGATATATAGCGGCTGTCGGCTCATTTGTGGTGAATGTATGCAGCCGAAAGGCGGTGGTCAATCAATAGAATCCAATAACTTCTTGATGGACTCACAGTACAGAGTATGAAAAAGCTGCTGAAACTCTCCTTTTCTGGAGTGTTCAGCAGCTTTTTATGTAAAACCCTTTGCAAATATATCTGCTCCATGCCGGGTTCCTTGTACTGAGTAAATCTGTTAGAATAACCCGAATAATGCGATCAAAGCACTTAATAGGAAAATACTGCTGAAAAATCTAAAATAGTATGAAGCAGAATGGGAATCCAAAGGGTACCTGTATAATCTTTAAGCAGTTGAAATGCCATTCCACTCACAATCAGTCCCAGCATCTGAGAGCTGATAAATTGCATAACATATTCCATACTTAGCATTTGGAATCCGTTATACGCAAAGATATGTAGCCCAGCAAACATAACACTCGGCAGAAGATAAATCACGAATTTTGGGAAATTCCTCAGCAAAAACGGGCACACACCACGAAGGACAAATTCTTCTGCAAATGCCACTACGGCCAGATAAAACAGAAGATTCAGAACAATAAGCAGAACATCTCCTGTTTTTACAGTCGCAGCAATAGACATGACCAGTAAGATGGCACTCATGGCAATTACTAATATTTTCTGCTTTTTCCCCGGAATGACCAAACTCATATCCTTCAAAAATTCTTGTTTTCTTCTAAGCCATGCCACCAAAACCAGAATTGCGGGATATATGCTTAAAGCTCCCCATTGCAGCAGAATATTTCCGGGGTATTGAGATGCCTGTGACGCTGAATATATTTCGATACCTTTAGATTTCAGCAAATACAGTAATCCCGGCCCGAATAAAAGTTCCAATCCGATAACCACAATTACCACACTGACGGCTTTCCATTTTTTGATTTTCTCGCTCATATTGGTATCCTCCATTCAAGATGTAGCAAGTGTAGCATACTTTTTCTCAGATAAATATTAAGTTTTTTTGAAACCTGAGTGTTCGGATAATTTTGAGATAGTTAACACTCACATTATATCAATTTCAAAAGGATAGTCAATTACGATCCTTCCAAGGGCGCACTTACTCACCACCCACAAGTGGGCGGTGGTACTGCCTGCGGCAGTTGTGCGGTCTCCGAGGGGGAACGGTTGCCTTCTTCGGCAGGTAGCACTATGCCGGGCAAGCATCAAGGAATCGGCTTTGCCTTGCCTTACGGCATCCTTGACACGTGCCCTGCACAGTACTGTTTTGCAGCCCAAAGGGGTTGACACCCCTCTGCTTTTTCAAAGCCGTATTGAAATGCAGAATTCCTCCTTGACAAATCCTCTCTTGCATTTTTAGGATTTTCAAATCAAGGCAATCTACTATTACTCTGGATCATCTAACCAAACAGGAGACTTGATCACCACAGTGCCATCTCCATTATAGTGTTCAGAATCATCATTTAACAAATGTACAAATATTCCTAATGCCATTGCCAAAATTACAATCATTCCTACAACCCATAATATAATTCTTTTCAACAAAGATTTCTTTTGATTTAATTTTATAATCTTGGATAATACACAACTCCATATAAGATCCAAGCACTGTAGGATTAAAAACAAGATAGTTGGCAATGTTCTGGCAAACCACAGCCGAAATACTTGCCCTTGAGAAAGTGGATAGAATGTTTTAATTCCAATATATCCTAATGATACTATGACAGTAATAACCGTGATGAATACTAAGCCTTTAATTACGGACGATGTTTTGTTTTCTTTCGTCCCCTGCTCTTCTACAACTATATGATCAATTTCTTTATTTTCAATAAGCTGCTGTAATACAATGAATCCTTCATGAGATAATTCGTTTTTATCAATCAGTACTATATTATGATCTTTACGCATCAAATAAATATAATGCTCTATCTCTCCTCTGCTTACAAAAGAACTCCAATAATTATGTGTTCTTCCCAGCTCTGATAAAATATCTACTCCTTCTTTTGAAAATAAATATTCTCTTTTCTGACTGAACTTTGTTTGATTCCCTGATTTTTCTGTTATTCCTCTAAAAAATGCTCTTTGAATTTTTCCGCAACTTAATCCAACAATAATAAACAGCAAACTTAACATTAGATATATCCATGCAGAGGACAGTTGAACTGAATATGCAAAAAACGCTATAGAAAACATAAAAAGAGCACTCACCAAATTAATACATTGAAATATTTTTTTATTGCCAGCTGCCTGTAATACATTCAATCGTAAAAGGATTTCTTTTTCTTCATCACCGATATTGATATAACATTTGACTTCATTATCTTTATTATACAAATCTTCAGTTATCATTAATTACTTCCTTTTCTATTTTTCAATTAGTTCGATCGCTTTATCCATTAATTCATCCCTTCCAGACAAAATTCCCTCCACTGTTTGGTAACATTCTACATCTGGCTGCAATCCACATCGCTGCGTCTGTCCTCCATCTGGAGTGTACACACCAAGACCTGATATTCCAAACTTTATATTTCCTGGCAATCTAACCACACTGACATTTCCATTAGCTCCGATAGAAGGATTTCCAACAACAACAGCATTGGGGGCTTGTCTCAGAGACATAATTGCAAATTCACTCTGGCTTTGGCTTCCTTCGTCCATTAACAGGATAACCTTTCCTGAATATTGAGCAAATGTGCGAATATCATTTTGCTGTTCTTTCAAACTTCCTTTACCACTCATCATTTCCAAATTAAAAAATGCTCCCGGCATTGCCTGATTCGGAAAGCCAAGGTAAGAAAACACCTTTTGTGTTGGATTGATATATTCATTCAAAAGATAGGTGATTTCTATAGACGGATAATATCTCAAATCTACAATAAGTCCATCCGTCTCCCTCAACTCTTTCATAAGCTTTTCAAGGTCACCTTGTTTCAAGGAAGACGGATCAATATATCCAATGTTCAAAGATTCCACAAGCCCATTTGGAATAGGATTTTGATAGCTGTATTGATACGACAAAGTATTAATCTGCAGTGTTTTTCTTTCTGTTCCACGCAAAATTTGAATTTCTGCTTTTTCTTTCTTTGTTTCCAGTAATAAATGTTTTATTTGATTTAATATTTTGTTCTGTTCCGGAAGTGCATGGTATTTTCGCTGTTCTTCTATTCGATCTTGAAGAGGCATTCCATCAATCTTTAATAAAACATCGCCCGGCAGCAATTGTTTTTCGTTTTTTCTAACCTGTGTAACAACAGCTTTTTCGTCAATTATTTTAATGTCACATGGTAAAAAACGCTTCCCATAGTAATAGTATAAAAATAGTTCTTTATCTACAACAAGACTGTGAGCATCTCCTGTTTTTGAAACAACTTCTGCTATCGCTTTTGCATAACTTCGATAATCTCCTGCTCTGGCAACGCTCGGAATCATATTCATCAAAACAGTATCCCAATCCTCTGTAGTGATTTCTACATTTGGCGAATAATATTCATATATATTCCAAAAACGAAATAGCCCCAGCAAATACATTCCCATATCACCATCTGAAATATTATACATTTTTTCATTTTCAAATGAAACTGTTCCAATTTCATCAAAGGATGCATATGCATTTTCCCTGTCAGAAATATATAATTGGGATATGCTGCCGAGATACTTAGTTAACCCCTCTCCCAAGAAATCCACATCCTGAATCCATGTTGTATTTAACACTTTCTTCCCTTTCTCATTTTGAATCTGCACCCACTCTTCACTTTCATCTGTCAAAGCATTCTGCCCTGCTTCCACCGGAAAAGCCTTCAACCAGTTCAACAAAATATCGTTAACATCATTTGCATTCGCAGCATTTAGCACATTCGGCATTACCCGAAAAAGCTCTGCATCCCAATTCACTTTACCAGAAACCACATCCGGATGATGATATTTTGTATATCCCCAAACTTTACAAAGTTTGTATAAAGATTCTATTTGACATTTTGACAAATCTTGTCTTTCAATTTTGGATCCGTGATCAAATTGTGTATCCCGATCACGCTCTAAAGCCTTATTTTCTGAGGACATATCATCTTTAATCAACAAAACACTGATCACCAAAACCACTGATAAAACAATACCAATAATATACTTTTTTTCATATCGTTTTTCCCTGTTTTTCACTTCTTCACGCCTCCCATACAACTTCAAAGTTTCCGTTTTTAAGTAAATTCAATTCACTTTTATAATTTTATGATACCACATCTCGCAAACGAAAGTTTCTTTTTTATTTTTTGTTTTGCACTTCACAGTTACATATCCTTGTCCTTCCAATTCTTTATTTAACTTTCTGATCAGACGAATTGCAAGAAGTTTCTAGGCTGCAAATATCTCTGCATGTCCCTTACTATATTTGATGGTATCTTTTTTATATATTCTCCATTAACTGAAGCTATTATATGGAATGTATTATTAGATCTTTTTGACTCATCCGTCGTATGGCCTGATACATATGAATTCGGCTTGTAAAAGTGTCTTTACTGTTTTCAGCCTCTCGCTCATCGCCTTTCTCTGGAAATGGCTTACTCATAGCATTTTATTTTCGACATTAGCTTTCAATCTTTCTCTTATGTGAAAACACCATCAGTCCAACGACGAATAATACGCTGAAACAGGTCAAAACACTAAGGCAGCCGCCGATCGTTGCGGAGACAGAGGCATCATAGTAAGTCGATTGATCCGAAAAATACATGGACACACGGTATGCAAAGCCACCTGGAACAACAAAGCCTTTTTTTACGCCAATAAAAAGGCAGGAAACAAAGCCATAGATAACGCCAACAACGCTTGTCACAATAATGTTACGGCTCAAATTGATGATGATCGCACCTGCACAAGTCGTTATAAAGAAGACACTGCAGGCTTCAATCCCAAAGCCAATCGCCAGATCCAAGAGCGGTGAAATACTGCCAGATATTCTTCCAATAGCGTTTAACCCTACTACGAATGCTGCGAATAAGAGAAACAGTACCGCTGCAAAACTCAAACCAACGAGAAAACTCACAATGATTTTGGACAGGAATAGCTTCTTTTTCGAGAAACCATAGGTAATCCAGTTAATATAGGTTTTGTTCTTATATTCTTGATAAAACAAGGAACCTATCAAAATGAAAATCACCATCGGAAAAAACATAGAAAATTGGTTGTTCATGAAAAAGAACAAATCCGACACAGTTTGGATGCCGTCATTGAAAATAGCACCTGCCCCTCCTGTTAAAATTGGAAGTAAGGATAAAAGCAACAGAAACACCATAAACCATTCTCGTTTTAGTTTATAAAACTCATTTTTAATCAAGGTTCCCATTACTCTTCCTCCTTCTGACCGGAAGTCATGATTTTCTCATATAGAGCTTCCAGTTCTTGCTCGTTGTAATTATTTTCTAACACTTTGATGAGCTGGCCACCCCGAATAAAGACCAAAACATCGGTAACTGCAGCAATCTCTGTAAGATTGTGGCTGGACACCAGAATACAATGCCGTGGAGATCTTAACCTTTCCTTTAACAAAATCCTGATTTCTTTAATTCCCATAGGATCAAGTCCATTGGTTGGTTCATCAAGCAACAGATAATGCACATCGCCTAAGAAAGCACGGGCGATCCCCAGTCTCTGCCGCATTCCCAACGAAAGTTGTGAGAATAACTTCTTTTTAGCATCCAGCAAATTGACCTGCTTTAGTGCATTGTCAATATCTGGACGCTTTATACCTATGTACCGTGCGTGAAGTTTTAAGTTTTCTTCTACGGTAAGGCGGGGATAAAACGCTGGATACTCAATCAGGCTACCGAAGTCTTTGTTGGAAGCAGGTTTTTCGCCCGAAAGGATTTCTCCTGAAAACTTGGTAAGTCCCAACATGGACTTAAATAGAGTTGTTTTACCCGCTCCGTTTGGACCAAGGATTCCATAAATCTTGCCCTGTTCTAAAGTCAGGTTGATGTTGGAAAGTAATGCAGTATTTCCGATGTTGAGATTTACATTTTGGATTTGTAGCATAGGACACCTCCGTTACTGCATAACAAGAAAAAGTAAAAAAGTTACAGCATAAAGCAAAAATGAAAGACCAATCCATTTCGATTTTGCTTTCAGTCCTTTCATCCCGTCGCTCAGTATCCCGCTGAGTGCAATTAAAAAGCAGACGGCCAAAGAAATGATAGAAATTACGAGTGTGATTTTATCCATATGTTTCATACCTCCTGTGACTAATAGGTTATCAAAGAGGTTTAGGATTTCCATAGGAAAAGTCTAAGGAAAGTTTA
>JAHHTO010000120.1 GCA_020024595.1 Schaedlerella sp. | reverse complement strand
ATTGGCGAGCATTTGTGCCGCTTCTTTGTCCAGATCCTGGATCTTCTTCGTGGTTTCAGATATGTCTTGTTCCAGTTCCTGGTAAAGATCTGCCGGAGTACCGTCAGATACCAGATCCATTGTCAGTCGTTCAAAATGCAGGGAACGGAATACCGCATCTACTTTTAGGGATTCACCAGGAGATACAAAGTAGGCTCCGTATACAGAACTTTCGTCTCGCTCTCCTTCTACGAAGATTGCGGTCAGATCGGTCATCAAGTACTTCTGCATCTTGTGATAGTATTCGATCGGAATCCTTCCGAAGCGGTAATTGATGTACTTATAGTGAAGAATATCCTGCAGTTTGCAGTCCAGGGGACGGAACGGAGCGATGTCGCGTTGCTTGTTTCGGAATTCTTCGATGTCTTTTTTGTAGTTTTCCTTTTTCTCCTGCAAGTGCAGATAATCTGTATTTAATTTACGGACGATTTCAAACATTTCGTCCAGCCCGAGAGAAAAATCAGGAGTAACCTGATCTGGATTCTCCAACAGCCCTACGAACTGGGTTGCGATCGCGAGAGAATCTCGGTATGGATTCAGTTCCACGAAGGGCCGTAGATTATCTACAGTCTTTAATTCGGACAGTGCAGATTCGAGTTGGATCTCGTATTTGGAGAGATACTGCTCGGTCACACGGTCAATGTCATCTCGTGGTCCAGAGATGTTAATGAATTTCATTTTTACAATCATTGAGTTTTACCTCCCACATAAGCCAACGTTTCGCCCGGCGGCAGGCCGTAGCGGATACACTCTATTGCAGTGGTCAGCTTTCTTAGTTCTTCTTCTTTTAAAAACAGATAAGTGTTGATTGTTGCAATCGAATAGGGATTCTTTCGGCGATCCAGTCTGTAGAGATACTGGAGACAGTCGGAAGACATCTGCTCGATGGTGAGTCCGCTTGAGAAATCATAATGCTGTGCATAGGTTGTCTTCTGAAGGGCGTTGATCATATCATCGGCAGTAGCGGTTTCCACAATCTCTTTAATCAACTCTGTAGATACTTTGTAGTGAATTGGAACGAGAAGAGAATAGATATCGGCAGGAGCCATATTATAGTGCCTTTTGGCACGGTATATCCACTGTAGGTTTAAAAGATCAATCTTGACGCCGCAGTCTCTCGTGTAGAGTTCCAGTTCTTTTTTGTTTTTCAGTATTTTTTTGCTTTCTTTCCATGTAGAAGCGAAATAGTACTGGTCCAGTGTCAGGTCATAGTCAAACAGTGTGATGGACGGTTTGTCTCGAAGCCTGCTTAACGGTTCATAATATTCGGTGCCTTTTAAATTGTCGACCAACTCATCTGTTGTACGTGAGGTGATCAGCTTGTCGATGGAGATTTGAGAATACTTATCGAAAAATTGTTTCTTGTAGTTCAAATCAAAGGGTTCCGAATAATGATTGATGACGATACGGAAGCAGTAGTTAATCAGGTCTATTTCATAGCGCTTGATGTAAAGCTTTAGAAATTTGCGCTGCTGAAGACTGCAGAACTTATAAATCTTGGAGTACTCGTAGTATAGCTGACGAATCAGTATCTTTTCGATATCTCCACGGTGAAGTTGTGTATCCTCCAGTAGATTGAGCACATAGTCATAGGAAGAATTTTCTCTTAAGTAGGAAACAACTTCCGGTACACTGTGCAAATTGGCAATCTCTTCAAAATTCTCCTGTTTTAACAGCGTGGCTTCCATGGCACGGACTTTGGTTACGATTCCACTATAATGAAGTAGAGTTCCCATAAGTTTACACCTCTGTAATCCGTTTTAATATATCTTGTGCATATCGTGTGTGATGCTCGTCATACTGTCTTTGAAGCCCGGTAATTGAGTCATCGTTTTCAACACTCTGCTCATTCAGCAGGGCGGATGTCCGTGTTTCAAGGTCACTCCGGATTTTCTGTATTTCAGCCATAGTCTTCGATTCCAGTTGCTCGTCAAAAGAATTACGCTTGGCTCGGTATTCGTGATCCAGCAATTCTTTTTGCTGTTCAGCATTCTGGACAATGGCGGAAGCTGCAGATTCAATCTCAGATATTTTTTTGATAACAGATTCCATAATAACCTCCTGTCGTTGAATATTTAAATCATGGAGAATAACAAAATGATTCAACCTATGATTTAATCATTAAATATAATACAACTTTATCAGAAAAAATCAACGGTAAAAATAGAAAAAAAACAGAATTTGTTATTTTTTGAACAATACAGTTGAGATTTCTGTTTTTTTCGTTTTTTTTTGACCTGTGGGAGAATGCGTGATATATTATATTTTAATAGGAAGTAATAAGAATCAGCGGAAGGCATTATGGAAAGGACTTTTTGTATGCGATTAAGAAATATTCCACGTGCGGACAGCACATTACAGGAACATAGATTGGTAGTGAAAAGACCGGAAGAGCAGCGTGGTTGCTGGCGGCAAGTGTTTCGTAATTCTAATCCGGTCTATATTGAAATAGGAATGGGGAAAGGTCAGTTCTTGCTGAACATGGCAAAGAAGTTCCCGGAGATTAATTTTATTGGAATAGAGAGGTATTCCAGTGTGCTTCTGCGTGCAGTAGAGCGGATGGGGGCGGAGGAGGAGTATCAGAGCCTGAACAATATCCGGTTTGTGTGTATGGATGCAAGAGGACTTGAGGATGTCTTTGCAGCGGGAGAAGTTGGGCGGATTTATCTGAATTTTTCAGATCCATGGCCGAAGGCACGCCATATGAAGAGAAGGTTGACTTCGGTAGAGTTTCTTGCACGGTATGAGAAGGTGCTGGGAGAGGACGGAAGGGTGGAGTTCAAAACAGATAATACACCTTTGTTCGACTTTTCTCTGGAGCAGGCGAAAGAAGCAGGTTGGCGGCTGCTTGCGCATACATATGACCTCCATCATAATAAGGAGATGAATGAGGGAAATATTATGACGGAGTATGAAGAGCGGTTTTCTTCCAGAGGGAATCCGATCAATAAGCTGATCATGACAAGGAAATAGAATGTAGTTGCAGAATCTGAAAACTGACATATACTATGTAGTGAAGAGGAAGCGGCAGAAGTATCGAACAGCTGCGTAAGATAGCAGGAGAATGATGCGGAAATGAAAAAAAGATGCTGGAAGTATCATATCTGTGAGAAATTATATTGTAACCCTGCATGGAACCGGAAATTGATGTGTCTGAAGAATTCATTGGATGAAGTGATTCGTATCCTGAATCCGGGAGGATGCCAGAACAGCCGGTGAAAATAAAAGGGGAAGGTGTGGAAAATGAGGGTCGCTGTTAGCGCTGAAAATTATCAGCGGGAAGTATTGAATTGTAAACTTCCGGTGTTGGTGGAATTCTACGATAAATGGTGCAGTAAATGTGCCATGATGGAAGATATTATAGAAGAGATTGCGAGAGAATATGATGGTATCTTTCAGGTTTGTCAGATTGAAATCGGAGAATCCGCAGAGCTTGCAAAGAAGTTTAAAGTGGAAATCGTACCAACCTTTGTTGTTTTCAAAGAAGGGGAACCGGTGACTGCGGCAAGTGGACTGCTGAACAGAGAAACCTTGATTCAACTGATATTTTCGGAAAACCATTCATGAAGAAAACAGAGAAGGAACCGCGGCTCTTCGATGTGGAAATATGACATCGGAGAGCCGATCTGCGGGGGGAAATGTCATCTCTACAAGGCACTGAAACAGGTCAGTGAAAAAAATATGAAGAAAATGCAAAAAATATTAAAAAAGGGCTTGCATTTTCTTTGAACATTAGATATAATATGTCTTGCGTTATCCGAGAAGGAAAAGCACAATAGAATACGCGCGATTAGCTCAGTTGGTAGAGCACCTGACTCTTAATCAGGGTGTCCAGGGTTCGAACCCCTGATCGCGCAGTTAAGAATCGCTGTTTTTGAAGATGAGAAGCTTCGGGAGTGGCGGTTTTTTATTACAATTGTTTTATCTTTTTAATTTAAATGGAAATGCTAGTTGGAAGTATGCGGGAAAGGAACGGAAATATTGCAGAATTTATTTGCTTACTTTGAAGGGCTGGATGAGGCAGTTTATATTTCGGATGTGGAGACGAATGAGATTGTTTTCATGAATCGATATCTGCGGGAAAGCCTGAAATATCTGGAGAAAGATTCGTACAAAGGGCTAAAATGCCATAAGGTTCTAAATGGCAGTGATTCGCCTTGTAGCTTTTGTAATAACAAGACGTTGGAAATTGGAAAATCTATGACATGGACATATGAGAACCCTGTTTCAAATCAATGCTTTGTGGTAAGAGATACAATTGTTGATATTGATGATCGCACATATCGTATCGAAGTGGCATCGAGTGTGGATGACTCAAGAATAGAAAAGGAAACCTATTACATTACACGACGAGAGACTGTTTTAAATGAATGCTTGCAGCTTTTCTTTGTGACTCCAGATCCGGGGGCATCACTGGATAAGCTTTTAAGCTATCTTGGGGAAACATTTCAGGGGGATCGTGCCTATATTTTTGAAATTTATGAGGACACTACCACGAACACTTATGAATGGTGTGCAGCTGGTATCGAACCACGGAAGGATATTCTATGCAATCTGCCATTGTCGGATATTGATTATTGGACGCAGACATTCTCGCAGGGAAAAGCAGTGGAGATAACGAATCTTGAGGAGATTCGGGATGAATATCCCGCTACATATTCTTTGTTAAAGCCACAAGAAATCGAGTCTATGGTAGTTGGAGCGGTCTGGGATGATGGAAGATTGAAGGGGTTGATCGGCATCGATAATCCTGCATCTGAAACGACCATTTTGTTAGCTCAGGTGTTGAGGGAACTTGGAACTTATATGATGCCTCAGTTGAAACGACGTGATCTGTATCGTCGATTCAGCAAGATGAGTTATCGCGATTTGCTGACGGGGGCTTATAACCACAACGCAATTATCGAACAAAATATGAATGCGAGCAAGTGGAGATCACTTGGGGTTGTTTATTGTGATATTAATGGTTTAAAAGAAACGAATGATTCACAAGGGCATGATGTGGGGAACCAGCTGATACAAGAATGCTATCATATTCTGGAACAATCGCTGAATACGGAATGGATTTATCGGGTTGGAGGAGATGAATTTGTTGCGCTTTATTGTGATACAGAGGAAGATAACATAAAAAAAGATGTGAATATTTTACGATTGGCTGCTATGCAAAGTATCTGCCAGATTTCAGTAGGATATGCATGGTCAGATCAGCAGCCGATCGACGTCGAGCGGGTCATGAATCGTGCAGATACCATGATGTATGAGGAAAAAGAACGCTATTATGAACGACTGACAATGGACTTGGAGGAGACGTTTGTAAAAGAGCAGGTATCTTTGGGAACCCTTACAGATACAAAGAAAACAGATTATCAAATAGAGCTTCAACGTTTTTTGGCAAATACATATTTTGATGTTTCTTTTTTGTTGACGTCTCTTAGTATTCACAATGGGACAAGTTATTTCTTCTTTGGGGATATGCAGAAAAATCTATTCTTTATATCCGAAAATATGCGTGAAAAATTTGGATTTGATAATAACATTGTATCGGATCTGATAGGTCAATGGGCTTCTCGTATTACTGATCCAGATTTGTTAAAAAGATACTGGGATGATATTAATGCGGTAATGGAAAAGAGGAAAAGCTGGCATGACATGAGATATCGAATCAAGGATGCCACTGGTAATGATACCTGGATTCGATGTGTCGGCAGACTTAAGTGGAATGATGATGGAACAAAACCGCTGTTCTTTTCAGGGCGTGTAATACAGCAGGATGAAGATTTTGTGGTGGATGCACTTACCAATTTCCCGACGGAGACGGTGTTGATCAAGCGTTTGGTGCATTTCCGAGAGAACGATCAGCCTTGTCAGGCAATCGGATTTGCCTTTCATAATATTCCTCAGATCAATAACAGCCATGGTCGTAGTTATGGAGATCATTTGATTCGAGAAATAACAAGGGAGTTGTTCGATCAACTGGGAAAAGAACTTACCTTTTATCGATTGAGCGGAATGCGCTGTATTGCTTTGACAGTGCCACATTCGGAGGAGAAAACGAGAGAGATTATTTCTGCCATCAAATCCATTACAGATAAGGCGTATCAAAGACAAGAAATTGCGTTTCAACGTACCTGCTCTTTCGCAGTTATGAGTTATCCGCAGGAAGGTGTATTGGCGCAAGACTTCGTGGAGAATATGGAATCTCTTATCAAGGTGGCGCAGCAGTCTCCTTCACAAATGTATATTGACAATTCTGATGGAAATATTCAGAGAATACGGAAGGTGTCGAATCTGGAGAATCAATTGATCAAAGATATTATCAATGGTATGGATCATTTTCGGATTGTGATCCAACCCATAGTTTCAGCGAAAGATGGCAGTCCGATTGGAGGAGAGACACTGTTGCGCTGGCGTTTTCAAGATGAGGATGTTCCACCAAGTGTTTTTATCCCGATCATCGAAAATGCTCATATGATTGATTTGGCAGGGCGTTGGGGATTTGAACAGGCAGTATATGCCTGTGTACGCATCCTTTCCTATATTCCGGATTTCTATTTGACGGTCAATGTCAGCTTACAACAGCTGTATGATCCAGGTTTTACTGATTTTATTCGTCAGACTCTTCTTAAGTATAATCTGGACGGCTCTCATATTGTGCTGGAATTGACGGAGAGTTGCATGGATGATCAACCGATAAAAGTAGAGGAATTTGTGAAATTCTGTAATGATCTACATATCAGAATTGCGTTGGATGATTTTGGAAGTGGTTATTCTTCTTTGCGAGTTCTTCTGCGTTACCCGTCTAGTATCATTAAGTTAGACCGTTCGCTGCTTTTGGAAATGTGCGATTCTTACGAGAAGATTGGCTTTATTACAAGTATTGTTTATGCCTGCCATCACTTTGGGAAATTGGTCTGTATGGAAGGGGTGGAAACAGAGCTCCACAATGAACTTGTAAAAGAAGCAGGTTGTGATCTGATACAAGGATTTTATTATTACAAACCGATGGAGGTCAGTCAAGTTTATCAACTGATCGCCGAGCAACACAGAGAAAATAAATGACGATAATAAACGATGATCGCCCACAGAATCCGGTGCTTTTCAACACCGAGATCTGTGGGCGATCGTGATTTTCCTAAATGTTATTTTTTATTTGCTTCATTGAAT
>JAHHTO010000012.1 GCA_020024595.1 Schaedlerella sp. | reverse complement strand
ATTCACTTACGTCAGAGACTTGGAAACCTTACTTATCGTGCGATTTTTACTACCGAATTAGATGAACTTTCTCCGGAAAACTCGTTTGAAAAAATGGTGACCATATTCTTTCCGCTAGCTTTGGACATATACATGGCTGAATCTGCCGCTTTGTATAGACTTTCATACAGATTCTCCTGATCCATTCTTAGAAAAGCGATTCCTACGCTGCATGTGACAGTAATCTCTCCTGTCTGATGTGCATAGCTTCTTGGAATCTTTTTTAGAAGCATATTTGCTCGTTCTTTAACAAAGGTAAGGCTTTGGATGTCAGGAAGAAACACCAGGAACTCATCTCCGCCTAATCTGCCTACATAGTCTGTGCTGCGAAACAATTTCTTTAATTCATCTGCTGTCGCCCGCAGACAATTGTCGCCTTCATAGTGTCCCAGAGTATCATTCAGTGCTTTAAAGTTATCTAAATCCAGCAGAATCATGGCGCAGATGCTATGGTCACCCATATGTTTTTCTACAGCATGTTCCAACGAGTTTCGATTGAGCAGACCGGTCAAACTGTCCCTCTCGCTTAAATAAAGGATCTGATTCTTTATCTCAAAGTCTCGATACTTCAGACACGAAATGCTGGCATTGATGCCAATTGCGATGATTAGAACAAAAAAATTGTCGATGATATACATTTTCATATCATGTGAATGAAGCAAATTATAATTTTTCATGATTGTGATCGCAATATCTATGGACAGACTCATTGTAAGGATTGCTGTATACTTTTCTATCTCCCCAATGATAGATAGGGAGGTGCACAGTATAATACAGACAATAACAGTGTAGGAGATATATTCATCATATAGAAAATATTGAAGTTCCAAAATGATGACCACTTGAAAAATATTAAGATATGCTGCTAGTAAAATATATTTTTTGTGGTTGGAAAAATAATATTTAAATAAAAAATAGAAAATCATGCTAAATAGCATTTGCAGCCCAGAAATCCCCAATGCAGCATAAAAGCGTTCACACTTTGCAAAATTCAGTAGGTGTATAATAGCGATGTGAAGCGCAAAGAACACGAAAAGACAGGCTGAAAATACCTGCTGGGAGACAAGGGTGTGTTCCTCGATATCCTTATGATAATTGATGGAATCCTGTTTCGTTTTTTTGAGTTTTTGGACAACTTTCATGGTAAAATTCCTTTCTGTTTTGCCAACCATTCTAATAATTCGTCATTTGTCTATAAAATGGACTCGTATAGACCTGATGTTCTGGATTTCCAAATCTAACTGTTCTATCTATATTTTACTATACCATGGATTTTAAGATTTTTGTAAAAAACTACGTAAGATTTATATGGTATAATAATAAACTAGGTAAATGACTGGATTTTAACAAACTTCAATAACTATGGTACAAGTCTTATTTTTCTGTTAAAATAAAAAAGAAGATTTGATGGATATAGATTTTATTGAAAAACAGTATGAAAACGAGGTAGAAGATGAGTTTTGCACATTTGCATGTCCATACAGAATACAGTCTTCTGGATGGCTCGAATAAGATAAAAGAATATGTAGAGAGAGTGAAAGAACTTGGCATGAACAGTGCTGCCATTACGGATCACGGTGTAATGTACGGTGTGATTGATTTTTATCGTGAAGCGAGGAAGGCAGGCATCAAGCCAATTCTGGGATGTGAGGTTTATGTTGCGCCTAATTCCAGATTTGACAGGGAAATCAGCGGGGGTGAAGACCGGTATTATCATCTGGTTCTTCTTGCAGAAAATAATACAGGATATGCGAATCTGATGAAGATTGTTTCCAAAGGATTTGTTGAGGGGTATTATTACAAGCCGCGTGTGGATAAGCAGGTGCTCCGGGAGTATAGCGAGGGAATTATTGCGCTGAGTGCCTGCCTGGCTGGAGAGGTACAACGTTATCTGATGAAAGGCCTGTACGAAGAGGCGAAAAAGTCTGCACTGGAATATCAGGATATTTTTGGCGAGGGAAATTATTTCCTAGAATTGCAGGATCATGGAATCCAGGAACAAGCGCTGGTGAATCAACGGCTTCTGCAGATGTCAGAGGAACTTGGAATAGAGCTGGTGGTAACAAATGATGTTCATTATACCTATGCAGAAGATGAGAAACCGCATGATATTCTGCTCTGTATCCAGACTGGCAAGAAATTGTCTGACGAGAACAGGATGCGTTATGTGGGAGGACAATATTATGTGAAATCTCCTGAGGAAATGGAACGACTGTTTCCGTACGCGCTGCAGGCAATAGATAACACCCAGCGGATTGCAGACAGGTGTAATGTGGAAATTGAGTTCGGCGTAACAAAGCTTCCAAAATATGAAGTGCCGGACGGAATGACTTCCTGGGAATATCTGAATAAATTGTGTTTTGAAGGCCTTGCGAGACGTTATGGTGAGACGACTGGAGAATTGAAAGAGCGTCTGACTTATGAACTGAATACGATTCATAACATGGGGTATGTGGACTATTTCCTGATTGTATGGGATTTTATCAAGTATGCCAAAGATCATGGTATTGCTGTGGGGCCGGGGCGTGGATCGGCTGCAGGTAGTATTGTGTCGTATTGTCTGGAAATTACAAATATTGACCCGATTCGGTATCAGCTTCTGTTTGAGCGATTCTTGAATCCAGAGCGTGTTACCATGCCGGATATTGATGTGGATTTTTGCTTTGAGAGACGGCAAGAGGTGATTGACTATGTGGTACGCAAATACGGGAAGGATCGTGTGGTTCAAATCGTGACCTTTGGTACGCTGGCTGCACGTGGTGTGATCCGTGATGTAGGACGTGTCATGGATCTGCCGTATGCATTTGTGGATTCTATTGCAAAAATGATTCCACAGGAATTAAATATTACGATTGATAAGGCGCTGAAAATGAATCCGGAACTTCGCAGAACGTATGAAAGCGATGAGCAGGTGAAGTATCTGATCGATATGTCGCGGCGACTGGAAGGGCTTCCAAGACATAGTTCGATGCATGCGGCGGGAGTAGTGATCAGTCAGAAGTCGATAGACGAATATGTGCCGCTGTCCCGTGCATCAGATGGTTCTATTACAACTCAGTTTACGATGACGACGCTGGAAGAGCTGGGTCTTTTGAAAATGGATTTTTTGGGACTTCGTACATTGACAGTGATTCAGAATGCGGTGAAGCAGGCAAGAAAGCGGACACCGAATTTTGATATTGAAACGCTAGATTATGATGACAAAGCAGTTCTGGATTATATTGGAACTGGAAAGACAGATGGTATTTTTCAGATTGAAAGTGCAGGAATGAAGAGCTTTATGAAGGAGTTGAAGCCTCATAGTCTGGAAGATATCATTGCAGGAATTTCTCTGTATCGTCCAGGGCCAATGGATTTTATTCCTCAGTATATCAAGGGAAAGAATGATGCAAGTTCGATTACCTATGATTGCCCGCAGTTGGAACCGATTCTTGCGCCGACTTATGGATGTATTGTGTATCAGGAACAGGTAATGCAGATTGTACGTGATCTTGCGGGATATACACTGGGGAGAAGCGATCTGCTGCGTCGTGCCATGTCGAAAAAAAAGGGCGATGTGATGGAGAAAGAGCGCCAGATTTTCGTTTATGGAGAGGAAGAACACGGTGTTCCGGGATGTGTGAATAATGGAATTGATGAGAAAACTGCGAACAAAATTTATGATGAAATGATTGACTTTGCCAAGTATGCGTTTAATAAGTCTCATGCAGCAGCGTATGCGGTTGTAGCTTATCAGACCGCATTTTTGAAATACTATTATCCGGTGGAGTTTATGGCGGCTCTGATGACATCTGTAATTGATAATCCACCGAAAGTAGCAGAGTATATTTATGCTTGTCGGCAGATGAATATCCGAATTCTGCCACCGGATATCAACAAAGGAGTGGCTGATTTTTCGGTGGATGAAGGGAACATTCGATATGGTCTGGCTGCGATTAAGAGTATTGGACGCCCAGTGATTGAAGCAATTGTTGCAGACCGGAAAGAGTTTGGAGTGTTCAAAAATCTGGAAGATTTTATCACCCGGATGTCTGTAAAGGATGCGATGAACAAGCGGGCAATCGAGAATTTTATCAAGTCTGGTGCACTGGACTGCTTAGGTGGCACGAGAAAGCAGTTTATGGCGATTTATCTTCAGATTGTAGAACATGTTAATCAGGAAAAGAAATATGCAATGACCGGACAGATGACATTATTTGATCTGGTGGATGAAGAGCAAAAGAGTGAATTTGAGATTAAGCTGCCGAACGTGGGAGAATATACAAAAGAAACAAAGCTTGCGTTTGAAAAAGAAGTGCTGGGGATTTACATCAGCGGACATCCACTGGAGGAATATGAGGAAAAGTGGCGAAAGAATATTTCCGCAACAACGGCAGATTTTCAACCGGATGAAGAGACTGGGCGAACGAAGGTACATGATGGTGCCAGAGAGATGATTGGAGGTATGATTACGGATCGAACTGTGAAAGTGACAAAGACGAATCAGATGATGGCCTTTATCACGATAGAAGATTTGTTTGGGACTGTAGAAGTAGTTGTATTTCCACGTGATTATGAGAGAAACAAAGAATACCTGGAGATTGACCAGAAAGTATTTATCAGAGGAAGTGTTTCGGAGGAGGATGAAAAAGCCAGCAAACTTATTTGTGAGAAGATCATTCCTTTTGAACAGACCAAGAAAGAACTGTGGATCCAGTTTCCAGATAAGGCTGCATATCTGGCAAATGAGCAGATTGTGTTTGGATATCTTGCCGATTCGGAAGGTGAGGATGAGGTTGTCATTTATTGTCAGGCAGAACGGGCAGTAAAGAGGTTGCCAAGAAACCGAAATATTCAGATTAACCAGCAAGTGTTAAGCAGGTTGATGAATCATTTTGGGGAAAAGCGGGTAAAAGTAGTCGAAAAGACTATTGAAAACAGAGTATAAATGTTATAGAATAAATCCAGAGTGTTAAAAAATAGGCAATCTTAAAAGAAGAGCAGAAGTAAAAATAGGATCAATATGAATTGGTTACAAGGATAAAGAGAAGAAAGGCGGTAGTAACATGGCAGAGGCAAATAAGAAAGTGATGTTGGATGAGATTGAAGATCGGATTCGTACGATAGGGGTGCTTACAAGTGGAGGAGATGCACCGGGAATGAATGCTGCGATCCGTGCTGTTGTGAGAACAGCACTTTCTAAAGGACTGAAAGTACGTGGGATCAGAAGAGGTTATCATGGCCTTCTGAAAGAGGAAATCATTGATTTATCTGCACGTGATGTATCAGATACGATTCAACGCGGGGGAACGATTCTTCAGACTGCACGGTGTCAGGTGATGCGTACTGAAGAGGGACAGCAGAAGGCGGCAGCGATCTGTAAGAAGTATGGAATTGACGGACTGGTTGTGATTGGTGGAGACGGCTCTTTTGCCGGAGCACAGAAGCTAGCACATCTGGGAGTAAAGACAATTGGGCTTCCGGGAACAATTGATCTGGATATTGCCTGTACAGATTATACAATCGGATTTGATACTGCAGTGAATACAGCAATGGAGGCGATTGATAAGATCCGTGATACATCTACATCTCATGAGAGATGCAGTATCATTGAGGTTATGGGACGTGATGCAGGATATCTGGCATTGTGGTGTGGAATTGCCAATGGTGCAGAGAAGATTTTGATGCCGGAAGAGAGAGATTATAATGAAAAGGCATTGATTGAGGATATTCTGGAGAATAAAAAACGTGGTAAAAAGAATTATATTATCATTAATGCTGAGGGAATCGGTGATTCCATGAATATGGCAAAGAGAATAGAAGAAGCGACAGGAATTGAGACAAGAGCTTCTATTATCGGACATATGCAGCGCGGCGGAAGCCCGACATGTAAAGATCGTGTATATGCGTCTACAATGGGAGCAATGGCGGTAGAATTGTTGCTTGCAGGAAAGAGCAACCGTGTGGTGGGATATCAGCATGGGAAATTTGTTGATTTTGATATCAATGAAGCATTGTCTATGAAGAAACAAATCCCAGCGCATCAGTATGAAATTGCAAAGATACTGGCGCTGTAATACACAGTGGGTGTGAGGGATCAGGAATATACAAAAGAGTGCAGACCCGGAAGTGTTTTAAATGTAAATGAGGTATGAGAGATAAGCGTCTGTTTTTACAGACGCTTATATGCGCATGGAGCCGTGTTCTGTCTGCAATCAAGAAATTCTATGGAAAGGAAACTGTAAGTATGGAATGTAAGAAAAATGCTCCGATTGGGGTGTTTGACTCAGGAGTCGGCGGATTGACGGTGGTACGAGAGATCATTCGGCAGCTGCCAAATGAGAACATCGTGTATTTTGGAGATACTGCCCGGGTTCCATACGGAAGCAAATCTCAGAATACGATTATTCGTTTTTCAGAACAGATTATTCGTTTTTTACAGACAAAGCAGGTTAAGGCAATCGTGATCGCCTGTAATACAGCGAGTGCGCTTGCCCTGGAGTCAGTAAGAGATGAGTTTGAAGTTCCGATTCTGGGGGTGGTTGTTCCAGGTGCAAAAGCAGCAGTGGAGGCTACTGTAAATGGAAAAGTCGGAGTAGTTGGAACAGAAGCAACTGTGCAAAGTGGGATGTATACAAAAGTTATCCAACGTATGAATTCAGAAATTCAGGTGTTGGAAAAGGCATGTCCGCTGTTTGTGCCGTTGATAGAAGAAGGATTCAAAGAGCATCATGTAACACAGGAAATCATAGATTTTTATTTGGATTCTATGAAAAAGACAGATATTGATACAATGATTCTGGGATGTACACACTATCCGTTGCTACGGTCAAAGATCCGCACCTATATGGGGGAGCAGATCCAGATTGTGAATCCGGCGTATGAGACGGCAATGAATTTGCGTAATCTTTTAAAAGAGAAGGATATGGTAAATGATGGAACAGGGGAAGAGGTCAGTCAATATCAGTTTTTTGTGAGTGATGCGGCAGAGAAATTCCGCCGGTTCGCCAATACGGTTGTGCCGTTTGATGTGCCAGAAACCAATGTAGTAAATATTGAGGAATATTAGAAATTATGACAAAAGATGTACTGGTCCATATTTCAGGTTTGCATTTGGAAACAGATGCGGATGCTGGGAAAGAAAACGAAACGATTGAGGTGATTGTTCCGGGGTTTTACTATTTCAAAGCTGGAAAACATTACATTTTATATGAAGAAATAGATGAAGACGGAAGAGTTACAAAAAATCAAATCAAAATATGTGAAGACAAACGTGTGGAAATTCGTAAGAGAGGGATACTGACGGCACATATGATATTTGAAACGGGAAAAAAAACCCAGACTTGTTACCAGACTCCTTACGGACAGATGCAGGTGGCAATGGAGACAAGAAGGAACCTCATAACCATTGGAGAAAAAAGAATCTGTATCGAAATTGACTATAGCTTGGAGGTAAACCAAAATCCATTTTCAGATTGTCGGATAGAAATCAGCATTACTGCAAGGTAAGATAAACAAGTTTTCTGTCTTGACAATTTGTCAAATGGAACGGTATTCTTATATATATAAACAATAATTTTAGGAGGTAGGAAAGATGAGAATTATCGTAGCGAAGGATTACAAAGACATGAGTAGAAAGGCAGCGAATATCATTTCTGCTCAGATTATTACAAAACCAAATTGTGTATTGGGGTTGGCGACCGGTTCTTCACCGATTGGTACATATGATCAGCTTGTAGAGTGGTATGAAAAGGGAGATTTGGATTTCTCACAAGTATCCTCGGTAAATTTGGATGAGTACCGCGGATTGGATCATTCTCACGATCAGAGTTATTACTACTTTATGCACGAGCATCTGTTTGACCGCGTAAATATTGATCCGGCGCATACAAATGTACCGGATGGGACAGAAGCAGATGCAGAAAAAGAATGCAAACGCTACGAAGAATTGATTGCTTCTTATGGTGGAGTAGATTTACAGCTTCTTGGTCTTGGACATAATGGACATATCGGATTTAACGAGCCGGCATCAGCATTTGATAAGGTGACTCATTGTGTGGATTTAACAGAGAGTACGATTGAGGCAAATAAGAGATTCTTTGCTTCTGCAGATGATGTGCCGAAGCAAGCATACACAATGGGAATCGGAACAATTATGAAAGCAAAGAAGATTTTGATTGTTGTCAGCGGTGAAGATAAGGCAGATATCGTAGCAAAGGCATTTTATGGGGATGTAACACCAGAAGTTCCTGCATCTATTCTTCAGTTCCATCCGGATGTGACTGTTGTTGTTGATGAAGCGGCAGCTTCTAAGCTTCCAAAATAGAGTGAAAGTGAAAAGGTTTCCGGATTATAGAACACAGGTGGAAAATCAGCCTGCGTATTGCGACGTAGGATATGATAAGCGAGAGATGCGGAAGCATTACGACAGGAAAAGCTGCGGACTTAGTTCTTCTGGATAAGGAGATGAATGTAAAGGCAGTTTTTGTAGATGGAAACAGACAGTAATGGAAAGTTGTAATAGAATGAAGTTATAAAGAAATTATAAACAATATTACAAAAAAATAAATTCTACGGTTTACTTATGTTGTGGAATTTGTTATAGTTAGTGCAGTAATTGAAAACGTGGATTGTTACTGCACGGCAGGCAAAACCAGTTTTTATAAGCAAGGTACGTCCGCGCTTATAAATACTGGTTTTTTGTTTTTGGGTCTGTCGCCTGGTGAGAGGGAACCAAGATATTTATGGTAATTGAAAAAATAATCAATAATAATATTGTTTCGGCTTTTGATCATACAGGCGCGGAAGTTGTCGTAATGGGGCGGGGCATAGGTTTTGGAATGAAAGCCGGAAGTGAGATTCGGGAAGCGCAGATTGAAAAGATTTTTCGGATTAAGAGCCAGACACTCGCAGAACAATTTAAAGAGTTACTGGCAAATATGCCTTTGGAACATGTCCGAATTTCAAATGATATCATTTCTTATGCGGAAAGTGAATTGAAATTGAGACTGAATCAGAGTATTTATGTTACGCTGACAGATCACATTAATTTTGCGATTGAACGTCTGAAGATGAATATTCATCCAGAGAATGCGCTTCTGTGGGAGATTAAGAGATTTTATACGCAGGAATACCGACTCGGGCAGCATGCGATCGAGTTGATTGAAAAGAGACTTGATGTGAATCTTACGGAAGATGAAGCAGGATTTATTGCCTTGCATTTTGTGAATGCGGAATATGGCACAGATATACGAGATGCTCTGAATTTTCCGAATCTGATGCAGGTAATTTTAGAGATTACAAAAAAAGAGTTAGGAATCGAGTTCGATGAGGACTCTCTGCACTATGAGAGATTTGTGACACATGTAAAGTTCTTGCTTCAGCGGGTGTACAGAAAAGAACTTCTTTCGGACGAAGAAGAAGAGCTTGCAGCTATGGTCCAGAGGAAGTATAAAAAGGAATATGTTTGCAGCAAAAAGATTGCAGAATACATAGAAAGAGAAACCGGAAGTAAGATCTCCGGAGAAGAAATGATGTATCTTGCCATTCATATCCGAAGAGTCACGATGGCGGAAGATGCTGATGAATAGGAGGAAAAGAAATGTTTGGATTTTTAAAGAAGAAACAGACAGAAATTATGCTAGGGTCACCTGTAAAAGGAAAGTCAGTTCCGCTTACAGAAGTAAATGATCCGACCTTTAGTGAAGGAATGCTCGGACAGGGAGTTGCGGTGATCCCTTCAGAGGGGAAGATTTATGCGCCGGCTGATGGTGAGATTGGTATGGTATTCGATACACTTCATGCGGTGAGTATGACTGTGGACTGTGGAGCAGAGATTCTAATTCATGTAGGTCTTGATACCGTGAAGATGAATGGGGAAGGCTTTGTTGGTTATGTACAGGCAGGAGATACCGTGAAAAAGGGAGATTTGCTTCTGGAAGTTGATTTGGATAAGGTGAAAGAAGCCGGCTATGATATCATTACTCCGGTTTTGATCTGTAATACAGATGAGTATGAGCTGGTAGAAGGATTATCCGGAAAGGATGTAGTTCCGGGAGAAGATGTGATTCGGATTCAGCTGCAGCGGTAAAATAGGTGAGAGCAGTTGAAGATAGCTACAAATGATGTAGTATTTTAACCGGCAGTAAGCCGGATAAAATAAACAAAGGGATTAACAAATAAACAATGAGAGTTTAAGAAGGAGGTTCATTATGAAGTTTTTACAGAAATTGGGTAAAGCCCTGATGCTACCAGTAGCGGTACTTCCGATTTGTGGTATTCTGATGGGAATTGGTTATTTGCTTTGTCCGGCTACTATGCAGGGTGGAGATATCGTTGGTTTTGTTCCGAAGTTGGGATTGTTCCTGGTAAAAGCAGGTGGAGCCCTGATTGATAACATGGCACTTCTGTTTGCAATCGGTGTTGGTGTTGGTATGGCGGATGAGAATGATGGTACAGCAGGAGTTGCTGCACTGGCATCCTGGCTGATGATGACCACATTGCTGTCAACAGGTGTTGTGACGACTCTGATGCCGTCTATTGCTGAGAATGTTGACAAAACATTAGCATTTGACAAGATCGCAAACCCGTTTATCGGTATCATTGCAGGTATTATCGGTTCTATGTGCTACAACAGATTTAAGAGTACAAAGTTGCCGGATTGGCTGTCATTCTTTAGTGGTAAGCGTTGTGTAGCAATTGTTGCAGGTGTTGTATCTATTCTTGTTTCTGCAGTTCTGCTGTTCGTATGGCCAATCGTATTTGGTGCATTGATTGCAGTTGGTAAAGGAATTGTAAGTCTGGATGCGGTTGGTGCAGGTATCTATGCATTCTTGAACCGTTTGTTAATTCCGACAGGTCTGCATCATGCATTGAACAATGTATTCTGGTTTGATACCATCGGACTTGGTGACCTGACTCATTTCTGGGCAGGTGAGACTTCTGCTGATGTATCTTGGAGCCTTGGTATGTACATGTCTGGATTCTTCCCGTGTATGATGTTTGGTATTCCTGGTGCAGCATTAGCTATGGTTCACACTGCAAAAGAAGGCAAAAAGAAAGTTGCTATTGGTCTTGTAGCTTCTGCAGCTCTTTGTGCATTCATCTGTGGTGTTACGGAACCGTTCGAGTTTGGTTTCATGTTCCTTGCTCCGGTATTGTACGTAATTTATGCTTTGTTATATGGTATCTTCACATTTATTACAGTTTCTCTTGGCTTCCGCGCAGGATTTTCTTTCTCAGCAGGTGGAACAGACCTTCTGTTCTCCGCATCTTTGCCGGCTGCAGCTAAGACATGGCTGATCATTCCGCTTGGTATTGCAGCGTTCCTTGTATTCTACGTGGTATTCCGCTTCGCAATTACAAAATTCGATCTGAAGACACCTGGTAGAGAAGACGATAACGAAGATGAAACAAAAGTACAGCTTGCAAATGATGATTTCACAACAGTTGCAAAGATTATTCTTGAAGGTGTTGGCGGAAAAGAAAATGTGGCAAGTATTGATAACTGTATTACAAGACTCCGTCTTGAAATCAAGGACTATACAGCAGTTGATGAAAAGAAAATTAAATCTGCAGGTGTTGCAGGTGTAATCAGACCTGGAAAGACTTCTGTACAGGTTATCATCGGAACGAAAGTTCAGTTCGTTGCTGATGAGTTTAAAAAACTTTGTAAATAATAATGATGAATTATTTAATCCCTTTTTCGGAGAGCCCGCAGTGTTGCGGGCTTTTTGAATAAGAGGATTTTGTACAGAGATATCTGGGAGTGAGAGAATATATTACGGTTGTTTAATTGAAAGAGATGTATTATATTAAGATTGTATTCGATGAGATAAGAGAAAGGGGTAATGGAAATGAGATATGTTTTAGAAGCGTGTGTTGATAGTGTGCAGTCTGCAATTGAGGCTGAAAAAGGGGGGGCGCAGAGAGTAGAGTTATGCGCGAATCTGATTATCGGAGGAACTTCTCCGGGTGCATCGTTGTTTCGGCAGGTGAGAAAAAATACAGATCTGCAGATAAGGGTGTTGTTACGTCCGAGATTTGGTGATTTCTGTTATGATGAATATGAGTTTGAAATGATGAAAGAAGATGTTGCAATGTATCGGGATCTGGGAGTGGATGGAATCGTTACAGGGATTCTGAAAACAGATGGAACACTGGATATAAAGCGGATGAAGGAATTGATTGAAATTGCAGGAGATACAGATGTGGCATTGCATCGAGCGTTTGATGTCTGCAGAAATCCGCAGGAAGTACTTGAACAGGCTGTTTCTCTGGGAATTAAGACAATATTGACAAGCGGGCAGAAGAATTCGGCATGGGAAGGTCGAGATTTGATCAAAGAGCTTGTTACACAAAGTGCAGGAAGAATAGAAATTCTTGCAGGGGCGGGCATTTCGCCGGAAGTCATTGAAAAACTAATCCCATACACAGGAACGGCTTCTTATCATATGTCAGGAAAAGAGATACTGGATAGTCGGATGAAATTTAGAAAAGAAGGTGTGAGCATGGGACTTCCGGGTTTCAGTGAATATGAAATCTGGCAGACCAAAGTAGAGAGTATCCGAAGAGCAGTGGAAGTACTGGAACGAGCGATAGAGAAGTGAGATGTGTAAGGTACGATTGGTTAGCCTAATATTCCAATAAATATAAAAAGCCTCCTCAGTTATTTATCTTCACACTGAGGAGGCTTTTGTGAGCGGAGACGGTGGGATTCGAACCCACGTGCCGCTTCAGGCGGCAAAGCGATTTCGAGTCGCTCTCGTTATGGCCACTTCGATACGTCTCCATAATAATGAATGTATATTTTATCTGATGAAATCCAGATAGCAGATTGTTTATATTCGGGGACGAAAAATTCGCCCCCTATATTTAATTATATAGAATATAAGCTGAATAGATGAATTAGTTGCATTAAGAGTCACTTTTGTGTTCCTTTGTTTCAGTCCAGAAATCCTTGGAATCATCATCAAAGGACTCGTCTTTTAATATTTCGGGGAGATATACGTGTACCAGTTCAACACGGTTCTTGTCCAATTTTTCAACAACCAGACGGATACCACTGTCAGTTGTACATTCGTCACCGACCTCCGGAAGTCGATCCAGATGCTCAATGATAAAGCCGCCAAGAGAATCAAAATCTTCTGATTGGAATTTTACATCAGCACGTCCATCTTCTTCCAAACGGTCATTTAAATCATCCAGACTGATCGAACCTTCGATAATATATTCATTTTTATGGATTACTTTCACAAACTGTTCTTCTTCATTCTCATCGTACTCGTCATGAATCTCTCCGACGATTTCTTCCAGAATATCTTCCAATGTGATAATTCCGGCTGTTTCACCATATTCGTCCAGTACGATCGCGATATTGAGTGAAGCGTCGCGCATTTCTACGAGAAGTTCAGAAATATTTTTATATTCATAGGTGAAATAGGCTTCTCTTAAAATATCACGAATTTGAAAATGTTCTCTGTCATCAAATAAAAGCAGATCTTTCATGTTGATAGTTCCAACAACATTATCAGTAGTTTCTTCATAAACAGGGATTCGTGTAAATTTATCTTCTTTAAATATATCGATCAGTTCCTGGTAGGTACTGTTGATATCTGCAAATGTAACGTGTACACGGGGCACCATGACATCTTTTGCACGGGCATCACCCAAATCGAACACGTTATAAATCATTTCTTTTTCTTTAGATTCAATGACTCCGTCTTCGTGGCTTACGTCCACGATCGTGCGAAGTTCATCTTCGGTCATCGCATTATTCCTGTCGTTTGGGTCAACGCGGAGTATGAAGAGTATTCCACGGCAGATGATATTAATCAGGAAAATGAGAGGCGTCATAAGTCTCATATATACCTTTAAAACCGGAATATATGCAAGTGCCAGCTGTGTTGATCTGATCGTAGCAAGATTCTTAGGAGTAATCTCTCCAAATACAAGAATTGCAATGGTCATACATGCAGTTACAATACTGACCATTGCGCCGCCAAAATTATAGGCGAGAGTAGTAGCCAGTGCTGTTGCGTAAATATTTACGATATTGTTTCCAATGAGAATCGCACTCAGCATCTTACTTGTATGATGCTCGGTAATATCTAGCACGGCAGATGCACGTTTGTTGCCTTCATCTGCAAGAGAACGAATCTTAATCTTGTTGACAGCAGTCAATGCTGTCTCAGCAGAAGAAAATAATCCGGATAAAATCAACAAGATAATCAATATAAAAATTTGTATGGCGTCACTCGGATCCAATGATTGTTCAACTCCTTTAAAAAATGTATCTGTTACTTTACGTTTTAACTACGAGTACACGAAAATAATATACATCATTCTATGGGATTTTGCAAGTTTTTTCCTTCATACCTCCTGTGGATGGGGGCGAATACGGTTGAATTTCAGGTGGTTTTATTGTATGATGTGAAAAGAATAAAGATATCGAATGAGAACACAGCATTCCAAATAGGAAGATAGAAAAAGAATGGAGATATTTTTTATGGGATTACATGAAGAATTGTGCAAAATTATAGGAAATGAAAATGTATTAAGGGATGAACCGATGAAAAATCACACCACGTTTCGTGTGGGAGGTCCCGCAGATTGGTTTGTGATGCCGGAAGAGGAAGAGCAAGTTCGGGAAATCATAAAGATATTGCATGCAGAAAAGATACCATATTATGTGACAGGAAATGGAAGTAACCTTCTGGTTGGAGATAAAGGATACCGTGGAGTTGTGATTCAGTTATATAAGAAGATGAGTAAGATTCGTGTGGCGGAAAATGTGGTCTATGCACAGGCTGGAGCATTGCTTTCCAAGATAGCGGCAGAGGCTCTGGCACATGAACTGTCGGGTATGGAATTTGCCTCCGGAATTCCGGGAACATTAGGTGGTGCAGTGATGATGAATGCAGGTGCTTATGGTGGTGAAATGAAACATGTATTAAAGAGTGCCCTTTCTTTGACGGCAGAGGGGGAATTACGTGTACTTCCCGCAGAGCAAATGGAATTGGGGTACCGAAGCAGTATTTTTTCAAAAAACGGAGATATCGTTTTGAGTGCGGAACTTGAATTAGAGCCTGGAAATCCGGAAACAATTCATGCGTATATGGAAGAATTAAAGGAGAAGCGTGTCACAAAACAGCCATTAGAATATCCAAGTGCAGGAAGCACGTTTAAGCGCCCAGAAGGATATTTTGCAGGAAAATTGATTCAGGATACAGGGCTGCAGGGATTTCAGGTAGGCGGAGCACAGGTGTCAGAAAAGCACTGTGGATTTGTGATTAATAAAGATCATGCGACGGCAGCTGACATTCTATCTTTGATTGAGCAGGTTTCTGACAAAGTGGAAGAAAAGTTTGGCGTGCGCCTGGAACCGGAAGTTAAGAGGATTGGGGAATTTTAAAGAGTTATCAGACGAAGGAGGAATGACAATGAGATTTGTCATTGTAACAGGAATGTCGGGGGCAGGTAAATCTACGGCATTGAAAATGTTAGAGGATATGGGATATTTCTGTGTGGATAACCTTCCGATTATGTTGTTTCCAAAATTTGCAGAGATGATTACGGTACCGAAAACAGAAGTAAATAAAGTGGCATTGGGGATTGATATCCGAAGCGGGCAGTCGCTGGATGGACTGGAAGAGCAGTTAGAGGAAATGTATGCCGGAGGAATTCACTACGAAATTCTTTTTTTGGACGCGAAGTCAAATGTACTGGTAAAACGCTATAAAGAGACGAGACGCCAGCATCCGCTTGGGGGAACAGGACATATCGATGTAGGGATTGCGGCAGAACGTGAGAAAATTGCGTTCTTAAAAATGCGAGCCACGTATATATTAGATACGAGCAAGTTGCTTACCAGAGAACTGAAAGAAGAATTGGAGAAGATTTTCGTTGAAGGAAAGGATTTTAAAAACCTTTATGTAACAGTGATGTCTTTTGGGTTCAAGTATGGGATTCCTGAGGATGCTGATCTTGTCTTTGATGTCCGTTTTCTTCCGAATCCTTACTATATAGATGAATTAAGAGAAAAGACTGGGAATGAGCCAGAGGTAAGAGATTATGTGCTTGAAAATGAGCGTGCAAAGGTGTTTTTGGAGAAACTGACGAGTATGATCGATTTTCTGCTTCCGAATTATATCTGGGAAGGAAAGAATCATCTTGTCATCGCGATTGGATGTACAGGGGGGAAACATCGTTCTGTGACACTTGCAAATTGTTTGTATGAATTTGTAAAAAAACAGGAACAGTATGGAGTACGTATTGAACACCGAGATATCGAAAAGGATGCAATAATAAAAACAAAGTAAACAGGCAGAAATAAAGAGGTGGCAGAAACTATGTCATTTTCGGGTGATATAAAAGAAGAACTTTCCAGACAGTGGAGTACGGTAAGACATTGCCAGATTGCAGAGTTGGCGGCGTTGGTCAGTATCTGCGGTTCAATTGTGATTGACAGTAGAAACAGATATGCCATTAAAATCCATACAGAAAATATTACAGTTGCAAGAAAGGTCTTTACATTAATCAGAAAAACATTTAATATAGAAGCGGATATCTCAATTCGAAGAAATATCATAAGGCAAAGTGTATCCTATTTTGTTATAATAAAAAGCCATACAGATGCGCTTCGCATTCTTCAGGCGACTAAGCTTACAGAGGAATATAGAGAAGGATTTGAAGAGATACATATTGTGAATCCGATTGTGGTTCAGCAAACTTGTTGTAAACGGGCATTTTTAAGAGGAGCATTTCTGGCGGCTGGATCGATGAGTGATCCGACAAAGTCTTATCACTTTGAGATTGTATGTGTAGCAGAGCCTATGGCTGCTCAGTTGAAAGCGCTGATCTGCAGTTTTTCGATGGATGCAAAGATTGTACAGAGGAAGAAATCCTGGGTGGTTTATTTGAAAGAAGGGGCGCAGATTGTAGATATCCTGAATATAATGGAAGCGCCGTTATCTCTGATGAAGTTGGAGAATATCCGGATTTTAAAAGAGATGCGTAACACGGTCAACCGCAAAGTGAATTGTGAGACTGCCAATATCAATAAGACCGTGTCTGCTGCTGTGAGACAGTTGGAGGACATTAAGTATTTGCGGGATACAGTTGGTCTTGAAAAATTGCCGGAAGGGTTGGAGGACGCAGCACTTGTCCGCCTTTCTCATCCTGATGCTTCTTTAAAAGAACTTGGTGGGCTTTTATCGCCACCGGTCGGGAAGTCAGGAATTAATCATCGGATGAGGAAGTTGAGTGAACTGGCAGAAAAGGTTAGGCAGGAACAAGGAGGGTTATTATGATTAAGACACCTGTTGTCGTGAAACATGAGAATGGTTTGGATGGAAGACCGATTGCACTGTTGGTACAGGAAGCCAGTCAGTATTCAAGTAGGATATACATCCAATTAGGGGAGAAGAAAATTAACGCTAAGAGTATTATGGGAATGATGAGTCTGAATCTGACAGAAGGAGAAGAGGTGACTGTTCTGACAGAAGGAGAAGATGAGGAAAAGGCAGCAGAAGGTATTCGTTCCTTTTTTTTAGATGCACAGGTCTAAAAGAAAATAGCAAACAGATAGAGAGAAAGTAACAAAGAATGTGCTACGGCACATTCTTTGTTACTTTCCTGAAAAAGGAAGGGAGACGGTGCAGATGAAAAAAATGTTGTTTATTTACAATCCAAATGCAGGAACAGGAGTCCTGAAGCCAAAACTATCAGATGTGTTGGATATTTTTGTGAAAGCAGGGTATGAAGTACAGGTTTATCCAACGCAGAAATATCATGATGCGTTAGCAAAGATGCTTTCGTATACAGAGGATTATGATTTGATTGTGTGCAGCGGAGGAGATGGAACGCTGGATGAAGTTGTGACGGGAATGGCTCGTCGGGAAAAACAGGTTCCAATTGGATATATTCCGGCAGGAACAACGAATGATTTTGCACGTAGCCTGCATATTTCCAAAGATATGCTGGAGGCGGCGGATACTGCGGTGAATGGAGCTCCGTTAGCGTGTGATATTGGTGTATTTAATACAGATTTTTTTGTATATATTGCAGCATTTGGTCTGTTTACAGAGGTATCTTATGAGACGAAGCAGAGTGTGAAGAATGTACTTGGACATTTGGCGTATGTGTTGGAAGGTGCGAAGAGTATCTTTAATGTTCCATCTTATCGTGTGAAAGTTTCGTACGGTAATGAAGTGATCGAAGAAGATTTTATGTTTGGAATGGTTACAAATTCCCGTTCTGTAGGCGGATTTCAGGGGATTATTGGAAGAGATGTGGTGTTTGACGACGGAGAATTTGAAGTGACATTGATCAAAACACCTAAAAATCCGCTGGAACTGAACGATATCATTGCAGCTTTGTTGATTCGACAGATTGATTCCAAGCATATTTACTCTTTCCGCACAGGGAAAATCCGCTTTGAGTCATTGGAAGAGATTCCATGGACATTAGATGGGGAGTTTGGAGGACAGCATGATGTGGTTGACATTTTGAATCGGAAGCAGGGACTTCAGATTATGGTAAAGGAAGAGATGCGGGAGAATCTGATGCAAAAAAAAGAAGAATTGCCTGATAAGAGTTAAAATAGTTCTGCCGAAAAAAGCGGAAATTAAAAAAAGTGCTTGCACATTTACGGAGTATATGATATAGTAGATTTTGCTTGTGGAAGATATATGCAGGCAAAGTCATTATGGCTCCATGGTCAAGCGGTTAAGACGCTAGCCTCTCACGCTGGAATCAGGGGTTCGATTCCCCTTGGAGTCACTAAATAGAGGATATCCGTAGATTTTTCTACGGATATTTTTTTGTTCTAAAGCCTTTGCTTTCAATTAAATTTTTTTTGTGCCATAAAAAATCCACCTGAATTGATATTAAACTAAATATCAACTCAGGTGGATATCTAACACATTTAGAACTTTCACAGAATGAATTACAGTCTCAAAAATTCTGTTTTTATTTTTCCTTTTTGAATCGTGCGAAGAAGCCTTTTTTCTTCTTTGGTGTTTCCAATGGTCCTCTTAACCCCTTTACACCTGTTATGTAGATGCCGCTGACAACTGCCTTGACTTCCTTCTTTACCGGAATCAGTGGAAAAACTTGTTCGTCACACATCAGTGTCATAATCTTTGGACCGACCTTGGCTTTGACTACAGCAACTTTCGTACGTCGAAGATACTTTGGTGTGTTCTCAAGAACAACAGCGGGAAGTCCGGATTCTTTTAATTTCATACGCTTCTTGTCGATGATCAGCATGTTCATTGTCTGTGCAACTGCTTCCATCTGTTCGCGTTGTTCCGCCTGCTTTTTCTCAGCTTTTTTACCGAAGAAATAAAGTGCAATGAGTGCAGCAATTAAAACGACTAATATAACAATTAAAACAATAGTACCAGTACTCACGGTAAATCCTCCTAAATAACTCATATTCCGCAAATTATGCATTTAGTATTGTATCATTGTTTGCCAGGAAGTGCAAGCAATTTGAAGGTTTAAACGGCATTTTGAATGATTTAAGAAAATTCGGTGTATTTTGTATTTAAGGGTTACTTTTCAAAGAGAAACCGAGTATACTGTAAATGTAAAATGTGACTTGCAGATGAGAATTTATCGTATTTGTCAGACGGCAGAGATACAAAACGATAGGCGGGAATTAGAAAGAGGATTTTTTATGGCAGAATTAGTTTGGGATGTAACCACAGCAGTGTACAATTTTTTGATGGATAATCTATTCGTGATCAATATTCTTTTGTCACTGATCATCATATTTTTTCAGAGAAGGTCTCCACAGACGGTGTGGACATGGCTTTTACTTTTGTATTTTATTCCGATTTTGGGATTTGTTCTTTATCTTTTGATCGGACAGGATTTTCATAAGAGTCGAATGTTTAAGACCAAGGAAATCGAAGGGGAGCTTAAGTATGCCATACGAAGGCAGGAAGAAAATATATACCGGAAAAAACTGCGTCTTGCAAATCCAGAGTTGGGGCGTTTTAGAGACCTTATCCTTTACAATTTGGAAGCAGGACAGTCTGTTTTAACAGATAATAATGATGTGCGGATTTATACGGATGGCAAAGAGAAGTTCAGGGCTTTGATAGAGGAGATTGAACAGGCAAAGTGCTATATTCATATTCAATATTATATTATCCAGAGGGATGAACTTTGGAAGAAAATTGAGCAGGTTCTGGTGAAAAAGGTAAGACAAGGGGTAGAAGTACGAGTACTCTTTGATAGTATGGGATGCCGTTCTATGCGAAATAAGGATTGGGATCGAATGGAGCGGGCCGGAATTCATGTGGCTGAGTTCTTCCCTGCGCTTTTTGGGCGACTGCAGTTTCGTATCAATTACCGCAACCATCGGAAAATAGTGGTTATTGATGGCAGAGTTGGATTTGTCGGCGGATTCAATGTGGGGCGGGAGTATCTGGGACTGGACCAGAAATTTGGTTACTGGAGGGATACTCATTTGTGTATTGAAGGTGCAGCAGTAACATCTCTTGCGGTGAGGTTTGTGTTAGACTGGAATTATGCAGCAAAGGAGAATCTTTTCCTGGAAGACAAACTGTTTGAAATCCCACAGTATACACGAAATGGACATGATCCGGTACAAATTATTTCTAGTGGACCGGATTCCCAGACGAAGAATATTCATGACAATTATCTGCGATTGATCCATAGTGCGAAGAACCATGTCTATATTCAGACCCCGTATTTTATTCCGGATGATTCTATTCTGGATGCACTGAAAATTGCAAGTCGGTCCGGTATTGATGTACGAGTCATGGTACCGTGCAAGCCGGATCATCCGTTTGTGTACTGGGCAACATACTCGTACCTTGGCGAACTGGTTGAGGCAGGGGCAAAATGTTATGTATACGACAATGGATTTTTACATGCAAAGACGCTGAGTGTGGATGGGATGGTAGCTTGTCTGGGAACTGCCAATATGGATATCCGAAGCTTTGAACTGAACTTTGAAGTCAATGCGGTGATTTACAGTGAACGGACTGTGCAGAGATTGGAACGGGCATTTGAAAATGATATGACAAAATGTACGCATGTGACACGAAAGGTATACGACCAGAGAGGGGTGTTGATCAAGACAAAAGAGCAGTTTTCCAGATTATTATCACCACTTTTGTGAAATAACTATGAAATGTGGATGAAATTCTCTGTCACACTTTTTTTTGGAGTGAACCTATGATAGAATATGCGACAGAGATTGTTTAAAAGCGGATAAGTGATGAGATGTTGCAGAAGTAGTTATAAAACAAAACTCTTTAAAATATGGAAAATTATGAGGTGATAATGATGAAAAAGAAGATTGCGGCGGCAGTGCTGTGTATAGCAATGGCAGGAGCATTGACGGCTTGTAGTAAAGAGATTTCTAATGACAACCTGACGATTAAGCAGTATAAGGGCTTGGAGGTAGCACAAGTCGAAGAGCCCAAAGAGGTGACAGATGAGTATGTGGAGAACACTATGAAGAGTTACCGGGGAGTATCTTTGGATACAGAAGGAACAGCAAAAGACGGAGATATTGTCAGTCTTAATTACGTGGGGAAAATTGACGGCACAGAGTTCGAGGGTGGAAGCGCTCAGGGAGCAGAATTGGAACTGGGGTCTGGTGCATATATTGGTGCGAACGGAGACTATAAAGGATTCGAGGAGCAGATTGTCGGACATAAACCGGGGGAAAAGTTTGATATCACCGTGAAGTTTCCAGCAGATTATCAGCAGCCGGATTACGCAGATAAGGTTGCTGTGTTTACTGTGACGCTAAATGGTATTTATCCAGAAATGACAGATGAGTGGGTACAGGGAATTAGTGAAGAATCGGAGACGATTGAAGAATTCCGCAAAGAAATTCGGAAAAATATGGAGGAATACAATAAGGAAAAAGTAGAGTCGCAACTTCGTACAGAAGTTATGGAAGCATTGCTTGCACAAGTGGAGATAAAAGAGCTGCCATCAGAAGAGGTTGAGAAAGAAATTGCACAGATAAAAGAATATTATACGGGCGCTGCAAAACAGTCGCAGATGGAATTGAAGGAATTTTTGATGACATCCATGGGAATGGATGAGAAGACGTTCAACGAGAAAGCAAAAGAAGCAGCAGAGATAGCTGTAACAAGGCGGATTGCATGTGAATTGCTGGCAGAGAAACACAAGTTGGAGCCTACAGAGAAAGAAATTAAGGAAATGACAGAGCAATATGCAAAACAGTCTGGATATGAAGATGTAGAGAGTTTTAAGAAAGAGTTTGGTGAAGATGTCATCAAAGAAACAATTCTTCAGAAGAAGGTTGCAGACTATCTGGTAGAAAAGTGTGTACAGGTAGAAAAAGCAGATGAAACACCTACAGAGTGATGTTTATGATAAGAGTGTACATGAGAATAGATGGAGGATGCATATATGAAGCTGGAAAATGATGTTTTGTATGTAGAGATTGCTGAGTTGGGAGCAGAAGTAATACGAATATTTGATAAGGAAAGAAACACGGAGATTCTCTGGAATGGAGATGAGAAATTCTGGAAAGGTCATTCTCCAATTTTATTTCCCAATATAGGAAAAGCCTGGGAGAATCGTGTGAAAATTGACGGGATACAATATTCGGCTTCAAAGCATGGATTTGCAAGGAATACTCGGTTCGACTGCGTAGGTATGTCAGAAGATCAGATTTCGTTCATGATGCATTCGACAGAAGAAACGAAAAAAGTATATCCTTATGATTTCGAGTTATATATCAACTATCAGTTAAACGGAAAAGAACTGAATGTTGAATGGCAAGTAAAGAACTGTACGGACAAAAGCATGTACTTTACAATTGGTGGGCATCCGGCATTTTCTTTTGCAGAAAAAGGAGAAGTAAAAACAGATTATTGTCTGAAGTTCCCGGGAAAAGATAAATTAGAGTATTTGGAGATTGATTTACCTACTGGAACCATAATACCGGATTCGACATATACGATGTTGCTTAAAGACGGATATTATCCTTTGAGTGAGGAGATGTTTCAGGTTGATACATTTATATTTGACGGGGGGCAGGTAGACGAGGTTTGGCTTTGTAAGAGAGATGGAACTCCGTATGTTGGATTGAAATGTGAAGAATTTTCAAATTTGGGAATCTGGTCTCCACCAGGAGCGCCATTTGTGTGTCTGGAACCGTGGGCAGGATGCTGTGATGATTACAAATTTGAAGGAGAGATTTCAGAAAAATCAGCGATTAATTCAGTAAAAAGTGGTGAGACTTTTGTGAAAAAATATCAGATTATAGTGGCATAAGAGAAAGCTAGGGCTGTCGCACTAATTATTTAGCGCGACAGCCCCAGTTTTTGTATAGTCTTATTATAGTAAGAGTAAAAAATATTTACAATCGGCAAGTTGTATATAAAAAGGGGTAGCTGATGAAGTACCACTTTATTTACTCAGTTATAAATACAAATTTGACTTCACCATCCATATCGTCTGTGATTCCAGAGAAGTTCTTATATTTTCTGGAAGCATCCAGCATACTGTTTGTTTTGTCCAGCAAACCTTCGATATCGCCACCGAATGCATTCACAAGTTTTTTGATCCCTTCTTCATTAAACTGAATCATACCGTTGTTAAGCTGTGCGGCACCGTCGTCCAATTGCTGTACACCATCAATCAATGCACCGGAACCGTTCTGTAAGGTACCAAGGCCGGAAGCTAGAGTTGATGCCCCTGTGTTTAGATCATTGCTTCCGGAAGCAAGTCTGAGAGCGCCGGCAGAAAGGAGATTTAAACCGGAAGCCAGACCATTTTCTCCATCAATACCTGCTACGAGCTGTGAAGTACCGCCTTTTAACTGGGATACGCCGTTGGTTACTTGTTCGGTGAGTCCGCCCTCTCCGTTTACAGCCTGATTCAGTGCAGATGCACCTGCGCGGATACTGGATGTTCCAGAGGAAGCATCACCTGTATTCAAAGCAGCATCGAGCCGGGCAGCTGCAGATGCAAGAGATGGGTTCGTGCCGTCTCCTGTGTTTAAAGCAGCATCAAGCTGTGCAGCAGCAGACGTAATTGTACCGGTTCCTGGATTCAGTGCGGCATCGAGCTGTGCCACACCGTCAGCGAGTGTAGTGCCGTCTCCGGGTTTAAACTGTGCATTGAGTTCGGCAACACCAGCGGATATCGCAACAGATCCATTGGACAAAGCATCTGCGGTAGCGGCTAATTGATTAAGATCGCTTGCAGTTATTGGTGGAGCTGCGGCAGGTGCAATATCACGTTCGTTCTGCTCTGCTTGCAGAGTGGCAATAACACCGGTGATGCTTGCTGCAGCTTCTTCTGGGAGCGTGCCGGAATCCACCAGACTCTGCAGTGTGTTGATTTCATCCCAACTGTCAGAAGATGCTGGTGCTGTATAAGTGGTAGCTCCATTTGCGAGAGTATTCAGTTTCTCGTGTAAATAAGAAGCATCGTTTTGAATATTTGTGATTCCATTGACAAGAGCTGAACCAACACCTGTTTTTGCTGCCAGTGCTTGAACGCCACCGGATAAGGCGCTTACACCTGTTCCGGCCTGAGTAAGTCCTGCATGTAATGCGGAAGTGCCGGCTGCCACCTGACTGATTCCATTGCTGAGGGCAGCTGTACCATCTGCAACCTGAGCCAGACCAGTGTCCAGTGAATTTACACCATTTGCAAGTGTTGGTAAGTTTGTTTGCAGACTTCCCTGCATCTGTGCAACGCCGGCATCCAGAGCCTGAATACCAGGCAACAGTTCAGAGGATACCTTAGAAGAAGCAGTGCTCAGTCCGGCGGACAGTTCATTGGCTCCGTTTTTTAAAGTCTGAGTGCCGTTTGCCAGAGTTGTGCTTCCGGATGCAAGCTGGTTGATACCGTCTGTCAGTGTACCAGAAGAAGAAAGGAGCGTATCTAAACCTGAACGTAATGCACCGCTGCCTTCAACAAGCTGGTTCGATGCACTTTGAAGCTGGTTCATAGAACCGCGCAGATCTGCAAGGCTGCTGAAGCTGTCTGTGTCCAAATCACTGAACAAGTTATTGGTTGCAATGGTAATTCCGGATACAGGTGCGTAGTCGACAACATCTGCTTCTATTTCAAAATAATCCGGTATATCCAGTTCGTTGGTTCCAAGCATTTCCTGAATTGCAGGAAAACCGAATCCAACTGCCATATTCTTCTCCCCGTCTGAAATGAGCTTTCCGTTTGTGATGGTCACATTTTTGAATTGCGCACTGTCTAGCATTAAACTGGTAGCCATCAGGAATGGTGTGGTCTCTCCGTTATTTTTGGAGGTTTTGTTTTGGTAGGTGTAGCGAATGATGAGGTGACCGCTCTTTCCGGTGAGTGCGTCGGCGTTCATTTCTTTGCCGTCCAGAGTGTAAGTTACATTTACGCCAACAGGAAGTTCTTTTGTTGTTGTACCCTGATAACAGATATCGGCATCAGCAGTATTCCATACGAGAGTATTGCCTGTTGTTTGAAAAGTTTCATCACCCTTTATATTCTCAATGTCTTTTAAATCAGATTTGTCTTTGAATTCTTTGTTGCCTGAAATATTTTTCAGCTGATCGGATACGGTGACTGATTTTACCGTGCCGTTTCCGTCGATGGTTGCATATACGGTTTCGTCCTTGTATGGTTTGACAGTGGAAGTTGTAGAAGCAGTATCTGTCGTTGTTTCTGTGGTGACAGAAGCTGTATTTGTATCTGCGGCATAAACCGGTGCGGCACCGGCGGTCATGCTCATAATCAATGTTCCTGTCAATGTAATAACTGCCATTAGGGTTCTGAATTCTTTATTTTTCATGATAATATCCTCCTTATTTTTTATTTATACAGTTGCAGTGTCATTTGTATCAAGAGCTGTAGATGTGGAATTTTGCGCTTCAGCGATTGCCTGCTTCATTCCTTTCGTTGTTGCACAGATGATACGGTCAAATACAACCAACATGGACGGTAGAAGGAAGATTACAACAAACATACTGATGATCGCGCCTCGTGCCATTAGTGTACAAAGTGCGGAAATCATATCGATATCTGAGTACAGACCAACGCCGAATGTTGCGGCGAAGAATCCAAGTGCGGAAACAATAACCGAGCTGATGGATGTTGTAAGTGCAATCCGTACTGCTTCATACTTTTCTTTTCCTTTACATCGTTCTTTTTTATATCGTGTAGTCATTAAAATTGCATAATCGACAGTTGCTCCAAGTTGAATTGTTCCAATTACAATAGATGCAATAAATGGCATTTTCGTTCCGGTATAATAAGGGATTCCTAGATTAATAAAAATCGCAAATTCGATGACTGATACGAGGATTACCGGAAGGCTGAAAGATTTAAATACAAAGGCAATGATGAGAAAGACAGCGAGAATGGAAATTGCGCTGACAATCTTGAAATCTTTGTCGGTAATTGTGATCAAATCTTTTGTACATGGAGCTTCTCCGATCAACATGGCATTACTGTCATATTTCTTGATGATGCTGTTCAATTCATCGCATTGTTGATTGACTTCGTTTGTTGCAGCTTTATATTCGGATTGTACAAGCATAAGCTGCCAGCCACCTTGCTTTAGTGTATCTGTCAGTTCTGCAGGAATGACATTTCTTGGAATTGCAGAACCAAGAATGCTGTCTAGACCAAGCGCAAATTTAACGCCCTTTATATCGGACATTTCATCTAGCATGGCTTTCGCATCTTTTGCGGATAAATCCGCATCAGCAAGTACCATATGTGTTGCATTCATGTCAAAAGTGTCTGCCAGTTTTTCGTTTGCTTTGATACTGTTCAGATATTTTGGTAGAGTGGCATCAAGGTTATAGTAGACTTCTGCCTTAGTATAGCCCCAGAATGCCGGGATCAGGAAAATGCAAAATAGTACAACGAATATTTTGAAGCGCTTTGTAATAAACTTTGCGGGTTTCTCCATATTCGGTATGATGGAGCGGTGCATGGTTTTTTCAATTGCCTTATCAAAAATAAGCAAGATAGAAGGCAGGATGGTAACACAGCTGATAACACCAAAAACAACACCTTTTGCCATGACGATTCCAAGGTCTTTTCCAAGTGTAAAACTCATAAAGCAAAGTGCGATGAATCCGGCAACTGTTGTGGTGGAACTACCTACCACGGATGCAAATGTATTGGAAATAGCATGTGCCATGGCACGGTTCTTATCTCCTGGAAAACGCTCCTGATTCTCCTGATAGCTGTGCCAGAGGAAAATAGAGTAATCCATGGTGACACCGAGCTGAAGGACGGCACTTAATGCCTTTGTAATATAGGAAATTTCACCTAGGAAATAGTTCGTTCCCATATTATAGAGAATAGCCATTCCAATACTGATCATGAAAAATACCGGAAGCAGCCAGCTGTCCATAAATGTTGCCAGAATGATACAGCAGAGCAGCACTGCGATCAGTACGTAGATGGGGGTTTCTTTTTCCGCCAGATTTTTAATGTCGGTTACGACAGAAGACATACTGCTTAGGAAACATTGTTTGCCGGTGACTTCACGGATTTCTCCAATGGCATCAATCGTGCTGTCTGCGGAAGTGGTATCTTCAAAGAAGATTGCCATCAATGTAGCATCATCTTTGTAGAAGATATCTTTCATATCAGAAGGAAGTGCAGAAAGAGGAATGGAAGTGTCAACCAGAGAGTCATACCAGATGACCTCTGCAACTCCATCAACCTGCTCAATCTTCTTTTTTACATCGACAACCTCTTTGGTTGTCATTCCCTCGACGACTTCCATTGCGAAAGCGCCTTTTCCAAAATCATCCTTTAAAATATCCTGTCCCTTCATTGTATCAATGTTGTCAGGCAGATAATAAAGAATATCGTAGTTTACTCTTGTGTTTAGATACCCAAGTGCTGAAGGAATAAGAAGTAAAATACCGATAATGAGAATCATGACTCTGTATTTTACAATCTTCTTGCCAGCTTTTATCATGTATGATTCCTCCCTTTCATGTGAATCCCGTTTGTCGCTTTTTTTAAATAATGACTAACGGTCATTTTGCTTACGCAAAACACTATACCCTAAAAATGACCATAAGTCAATAATTTTCAGGAAAAAAATTGACTTTCGGTCATTTTTGAACTATACTAGGAAAAATGATAAATTTTCATTGTTTTTCCTAAAGTGAGAAGAGGAAGGGATTCGGTATGGGAAAGGTAGAGGAAAATAAAATACAGAAGTTGAATGCTCTTTTGAAGAGTTCTTATGATTTATTTATTACAAAGGGGATTGCTCAGACGTCTATCCATGACATTGTTCAAAAAGCCGGTGTGGCAAAAGGAACATTTTATCTCTATTTTAAAGATAAATATGAAATTAGAGACAGGCTGATTGTTAAAACAGCAGAAAAATTATTTTTAAGCGCTTATCATGCGACACAGAAAGCAAAGTTTGATTCGGTGGATGAAAGTACACTTTTTGAGGACAAGACGATTTACCTGATTGATTATGTGTTGAGAGAACTGCAGAAAAATAAGCTTGTCTTACAATTTTTGTCTAAGAATTTGAGTCGGGGGTTCTTTCATCTTGCGCTGGAATCTCATGAGTATAGTTCTGAGGTAAAGTTAATAGACTATTATTATAAGGTTCTGGAGGAGGCTCCGTCGGTTCATTTACGTAATCCGGAAACAATGCTGTTTTTGATCGTGGAGCTGGCAAGTTCTACCTCTTTTAGTACGATTTTGGAAAATGATCCGATTAGTTTTGAAGAATTAAAACCGGAATTGTATGGCGCAATTCGTGCAATCATACGGAGTCATATCGAAGTGGAGCGGTAAATAAGAGATAAAAATAGAAAAAGAAGGTATTCAATCGTTCGAATTGGTTGAAGACCTTCTTTTATATTTTAGACATTCAAAAATCTATAGTCAGTAAGACTACATATCCTTCAAGATGTTTCGTATTACGTTGTCTTGAATTTTATCTTCTTTTTTGTGTTCTGCTTTATAATCCGCGTATCTTGCACATATATAAAGATAATCAGAAAGACGATTGATGTATTGTGCAGCTTTGGCATCTGCTCCGTAGTACTGGGATACTTTACGGAAACGACGTTCGGCCCGTCTTGCAACAGCTCTTGCAACATCCAGTCTTGCAGACTGCTCACAGGAGCCATAGAGAATAAATTCCTTGGGTCTTGGAAAGGACTGCTCGATCTCGTCAATTGCCTGTTCTAGAGATGCTGTTTCGCTGGAAGAAAATCGATAGTTTAAGTCTCGTGGATCTGCAATCCCAGCCATGATCTGAATTAGATTTTTCTGAATATGGGAAAGAGTATCTTTAAAATCATCATTTGCAAGAACCTTTGCAAGGCCAATGTGACTGCTTAACTCATCGATTGTTCCCAGTAATTCGATACGGTCATCTGATTTGGAAACGCTGATGCCGTTCATCAGAGACGTGGTTCCTTTATCTCCGGTCTTTGTATATATTTTCATAGTCCATAGTCCTCCTTGAAAGGCAATTTCTTAATTGCACGGGCGCTGTTGGCACCAATATTCCGGCATTGTGTCTGGGTGGGATGTAGATAACTTTCGATGTTACGCCCTTTTTCCAACCCACGCATTTTCAGGCAGACAGCTGTGCCGAAAATACCAATCCCAGAACCGAGCATGGAATCTCTGGCCGCTTTATAAGCGAGTTTTTTCATGCATTCATCAGGAAATTCTGTGGTATCATAAAAGACACCTTCTTCTTCGATTCCGGCACAAACTTCTTTTAAAACAGAATTGTCCGCATTATGTGTGTAAATAAAGATACAAGGTTTTTTAATAATCATGCAATATGCTCCTTAGCAATTTTCGTTATCATGATTCTCCGAGGTAAGACAATACAAGTCCGGTTGCAACTGCATTTCGAGGTCCTTCGTTACCGCGGATATTAGCACGCCCGCAGACAATCCGATAATCGATCAGTGCATCTGTGAGCATTTCTGGTATTTCAAAATCTTCAGCTGATCCCCCTACGAGGACAACAGTGGAGATGTTTTTTAAGTTGTGTTCAGGAGCGACTTTTTTTAATGCACGGAATGCGTTGGTGATGAAAACCTTACGTTTTGCTTCACGCCTTACTTGAACAATCTTTTCCATCGGAATCTCTTCTTCGATACGGATCAGTCCGTTGTCTGTTAGAAGAACGACTCTTCCAAAGAAACGAGGATCGATGGACTCCTCTACAAATTTCATCTGTCCGTTTTCCATTCGCATGTGGAAAAGGCTTTCAACTTTTGCAAGGGGGTATTTCTTAATTTGTTCTGCGATATGTCGGTCATTTAATCCCAATTCTGTTTGAATAAGCATAGAAACCAGTTCCCCTGCACCTGCCTGATGGGTCATGGTGACATTGCCGTCTTTGGAGATGATTGCGGCATCGGTAGAACCGCCACCCATGTCAAGGATAGCCAGGGGGAGTTTGGTACCTGGAGTAGTCAATGCGCCAAGGCTAGCCATGATGGCTTCTACACCTGCTACTTTGACTTCCGTTCCGAGTTCTGCCTTCAAGTGACTGGCAATCTCTTGCATCGGTAGTTTTTGAGTTTTGACCATAGCTGCAATGCCGACAGCCTTTTCCAGACAAGTTTCTCCTGCAAGCGCTCCGGAAATAAGAA
>JAHHTO010000119.1 GCA_020024595.1 Schaedlerella sp. | reverse complement strand
CCGCAATCAATAAAACATGAATCTCTTTCTGCTCTGCAAATCTGCTTAGTTCTTCGATTGTATAAAACAGATACAACTGCACACCTGTTTCATGTTTCCCTCTGAATATTTGCAGAAGATTTTTCGCATATTGCTTCTCATGGTCGCAGATTACAAAATTCTTTCCATACAACTTATCCCTCCTTTTTTTCTTTCTTTGTTGATCTGTATCCTTTACTTGAACAGCGATCGTGAAAATCATAAGGCATCTATCAACATATACATTTTCTTTGGAACATTTGCTGTGATTCTACAGCCTGATTAAATCTTGAAGACCGAATCAGAATGTCCGGTCTAAGACACTACACCCTCAGAGATGAGGATAGATACACAAGCAGTTTTGCTGTGTGAGTTGTATTATAAACACACAATTTCTAAATGTCTAGATACATTTTTAAAATTGTACTTTTTTGTGAAATCCTCACAAAATTTGATATATCAAAATACCATAAAGCAAACAGACCCCTGGAATTCCGAGGGTTCCCGATGTCAAAAAGGATACTGCATTTAATCCTACATTCAATGTACTTTCATCCGGCAGTACATAATGATTGATAAAAAAAATCAGCCCCATCCCCAGAATTGCCCTGAGAATAAAATTTGTAATTATTGTTGTCAGTCTGCTCTCCACGTTCCCGTCCGCCCTTTTCTTCACACATTTTTCAATACACTTATCTATATGATATGATCCGCTTACTTATACTCCTTTTTCCTTGATCTAGCATCAGTACGTAAAAAGAGCGGGGACTTTTTTCCGTCCACCGCTCTGATCTTCTACAACGCTATTTCTATTTTCCTTTCCGTACGTTCATACTTATGATACCGCACCCCTGCTGCATCCAGCATTCTCTTTGACGCAATCACACTTGGAGTATCTGCATACTTGTCACAATCATAAATCAGTTCTTTGATTCCGCACTGAATAATCGCTTTTGCACATTCATTGCACGGAAACAGTGTCACATACATCCTAGAGCCTACCAAAGCCTGCCCCGGACCATTGTAATTCAAAATGGCATTCAGTTCGCTGTGTGTAGAATACACATACTTTGTCTCAAGTGGATCTTCGCCATCCCTTGTCCACGGAAAATCATCGTCTGAACACCCTACCGGAAATCCATTATATCCCATCGACAAAATCTTATTATCCTGACTAACAATACAACATCCTACCTGCGTTCCCGGATCTTTGGAACGCATTCCGGAAAGCATTGCAACTCCCATAAAATACTCGTCCCAGGATAAATAATCTGTTCTCTTGTCCGACATCAGCCTCTACCGTCCTCTCTTCGCTTTATCGTTGCAGATTTTGCACATAACTATATGAATTTTATTTCTTTGTAAACGAATTTAATTTCTCTGTCAACTTATCAATTAACCCGGAAAGCTTTTTCATACATTCTCCGTATGAGCTGAGTGGTTTCCCGTATGGATTCAAGATTTCCCCATCGTCCCCAACAAATTCTGTCATTGTATAGACTGCAATATCTTCTCCATATTCCGCAGAAATTTTCTTTTTCTGGCTTTCATTCATAGTCAGCAGCAAAATCTCCGCATCAATTTCACTCTCAGAAAATGCTTCTGCTGTATGCCCTGCCATTGTCATCTGCGCACTCTTCATAACTGCTTCTGCTTTCTGATTCACCGGTTCTGGAAATAATACAACCATCCCTCTGGAATCAATCACATACTCCTGATACAATTCCTTCTGCCGGAGCAGTTCTGCCGCCATCGGGCCTCTACATGTATCTGTATCACTGACAAATACAATCCTCCTGTACTTCTGCCGACCAGCGACTTTCGCGGCAGAGATACACAGATGCCCTGCCGCCTTTTCCAGCCGATTCATGATCGCACTTCCGATTCCACCGACCGCAAATGATTCACTGAAAATGATATCTACACCTGCTTCGTCAAACTCTCTTAAAACTGCATACAGATTCCGCGCAATTGTTTTTTCGTTTTCTCTGGACCCAATGTTCTTAATCACGCCATTCGTATAGTAACGCAATGTCTCGCTCGTTGCAATAATTCCAACCTTTTTTCCGTTCCGCATCCCCTCATAGCAGAGTTGACGGATTGCTAAGACTTCTTCTTTGATATTCCCTTCTACAATTAACAGCTTTGCTTTCGGAGCATAGTGCCGATACTTCATTCCCGGTGCCTTCGGAGCCTGTTCTGTCTCCTTGCCCATAACAGTTTCATCAATACTGACGTTCCCGATCACCGGCTCCATCATCTCTGCTGTAATCGCACCCGGGCGTAAAATCATCGGCGGGATCACTGTCATATCCAAAATCGTAGATTCCAGACCTATCTCAACACTTCCTCCATCCAGAATCATATCAATTTTTCCATCTAAATCTTCCCTGACATGCTCTGCCGTTGTAGGACTCGGACGACCAGATGTATTAGCACTAGGTGCAGATACATATCCACCTGCCGCACGAATCAGTTCTCTGGCAATCTCATTATTTGGCATACGCACTGCAACTGTATTCAATCCACCTGTTGTTCCATATGGAACGGCTTCACTCTTGTCAAAAATCATCGTCAACGGTCCAGGCCAGAAACTCTCTGCCAGTCGAATTGCGGATAGTGGTATCTTCTCTGCAATCTTCTTTAACGCCTCCAGTTCTGCAATGTGTACGATCAACGGATTATCCGATGGTCTTCCCTTTGCCGCATATGTCTTCGCAGCTGCCTCTTCATTCAGCGCATCGGCTCCAAGACCATATACTGTCTCCGTTGGAAATGCTACCAGCCCTCCATCTTTCAATATCTCTCCGGCTTCTTGTATTACCTGTTTGTCTATGTTTATTTCATCTATTTTTCTTATCATTGTCTTCATATTTTCTATTATAGCATTCTTTTTCTAAAAAAACACTCCCTTTATTTTTCTGAAGTATATCTCATAATCCCTTTTACAATTGCTTTTGCCAGACTTTCCTGATAGGCATCATCGCAAAGCAGCCCCGCTTCTCTGGTATTACTCAAAAAACCACATTCCACAATCACTACCGGTACCTCCGTCTTTCTCAGCATATAATATGTATCATTTGCTTTTATTTGCCGATGATTCTCGGGATCCATACTGCATAATGATTCTTGTATCATCTTTGCCGCAGCTTCTCCTCGATCTGAATGCGTAAAGTAAAACACCTGAGCTCCATGAATGCTTTCTTCCGGGTAACTGTTCTGATGAATACTGACCGCAAGCACCGGTTTGGTTTGATTGATTACATCCACCCGTGCTTTCAGGTCTTCCACTTTAGACTCACCCAAACTTTCTTCGTTTTCTCGCGTCATAATTACCTTAATCTTTTCTTTTTTTAACAATTTCTGTACTTTTTGAGCAATTTGCAAATTAATATCTTTCTCCAATACATGATTGATCCCTATTTTCCCCGGATCACTTCCTCCATGCCCACTATCCACTACAACAACAAGTTCTTCCGCATTCCCTGCAGTTTCAGCAGTTTCCTTTTCTTTCATCAATTTCAGCAACCGTTCTCCCGTCATCTGACTTACACTGATGATTCCAAGCAGTACTACCATCAAAATCGTAATTCCTATTTTTTTACGCAAAAAAACATCTCCTTTCACATACATACTTTATCTATATGCGAAAAGGAGATGTCTTCTTCACATTTCTCTTAATTTACATACTGAAGGATCAAATCCCATACTCCAGAATTTTCCCAACCTAATCTCCACTCTGCAACTCCCGCAAGGTTATTGCTTTTAATCAGTTTCAGCTTCTCTTCCAGAGATGTCATATCCTCTAACCAGATTTTGTATACGCCGCCATCGGCTTCCCATTGTGCATAATTCTGCTTTGACTTATCTTCCCACTCAGCCTGTATTCCATTGGTTTCAAGTGTCTGCTGTGCTTCATCCATGCCCATTGCTGTACTTGTAACTTTATACGGATAATTTGCAGCTTCTGTTCCCTCTTCCGCCGCAAGTTCTTCCTCCGTCTTCGGAGTCTCTAACCAGAGTCTGGTATAGAACGGAACTGCTACAACAAGCTTCTCTTCCGGAACCATTGTCAATGCATCTTTGATGGCCTGCTCAACATAACCATAAGAAGCGACAGATCCCGCTTCATAGGAACCTTCTATATGCTCATCATATGCCATAAGAAATACATAATCAGCTACGATTCCCTGCTCTTTTAAATTATAATGTTCATTATATGGCTGCGGAACATAGTTATCAATCGAAAATACCAGTCCGTTCTGCCGACACTTCACTGATAATTCGCGCACAAACTGAATATAATGTTCCCCACATTCCAGTGAAATCAACTCAAAATCCAGGTTGATCCCATCTACTCCGGACTGCAGTGCCGCTGCAATTGTCTGGTTGATCAGTGTCTCTCTCTTAGAAGTATATCGGAGCACTTCGTATGTTTCGTCGTAAGAATTGATTCCTCCATGAAAATCTCTCAGCACTGCCCATACTTCCAGATTTGACTGGTGTGCATAATTGACATAATCCGAACTTGCAATCGAATTCAGATTTCCGTTTGTATCTGCAATAGAAAACCAGGTTGGTGCAATCGTTGTCAATCCCTTTGTACCTGCAATCATCTCCAGCACATAACTATTGGCAAATTCATTGTCTACATTGTGCCACGCCATGTTGATTGTTTGATCCAATGAAATATTACTGTACTCCGGTTCCACAAATTTATGGGAGGTTGTTTCCTCTTTGCTCTTTCGTAGACTTCCAGTCTTCACATACCCGATAAATCCATCTGCTGTGGCAACCTTTTTCCAATCGTCTTCATCCTTAAGCACCGTTACCTTGTCGCCTTTTTTCGCTTCCGTCAGTATCGGACTTTTCACACCGCCCTGATAGCGCACCTCTGTATTGCGTTTGAGTACTGCTTTCTGCATTTTTCCCCAGGAGCATGTAATCGCTGCTCTGTCTGGATTCTGATATACGCTGTACTCCATATTTGTATACTTCTGAATAAACGGTAATGCAATATATGCGGTTCTTCCTTCTGTCTTCAGAATCGTATAATCTTCACTTTTCTTTTCACTTACTTCTGTATATTCATTGCTTCCGACGGTAACTGAAACATTGCCATTTGGCAATGTATAAAGCATAATACTTTCATTCGGATCCCAGTAAAATCTTTCGTTGATCTGTTTACGGACTACCGAATACTCTACATACGCCTCGCCATCAATCAGCTTACCTGCAGGTGTCCCTGTTTCCTCGTTCTTTATCACTTGATCATTCACAATCACAGCCAGATCATTTTCGCTTGTCAGACCATAATATTTTTCCAAATCCGCTTTCTCTTTTGACGGACTATACTTCTTCCAGAGTGCGAACGCTCCAACCGCTCCGATCAATATCAAAATCATTAAAATCAAAAAAACAATTCTATTACGTCTTCTTATTCGTGCTCTGCTGCTTCTTCGCCTTCGCCCATTTGGTCTCGAACCAGTTCCGACCGGTCTTCGCTGTGCACCTGCATACTGTCTCCCCGATCTCTGACCTTCCAGTCGCTGGCTCGCTGGTCTTACAACCCCTGCTGCACGTATTTTGTCTTCATAACCACCTGCATTTGTATTCCCCGGTCTATGGGCGCTGCTGCCTGGGCGCTGGTCCATCCCCTGCTGCCTGCTCTTCTGACTAGAGATCTCCAGATCTCTTTTTTCTCTTTCGTCCATGCCGCACCTCCTATTAGACCTTATTATACCATATTTTTTTCGTACGTCATTATTATTTTGCCAATTTGACAAGTTTTTACCACACTTCGGATTTCATTTCTTATTCTTTTCAGCTCATCTGACAAAAAGGGTTATTGCGGCTGAATATTTTTACGTCTCCTCCTATTAATATTGATAAAAGAAAGTGCTTCTAAACGTCCTTCAGAATTCATTTCATAGTCTCGCATATAACTTCCGTTTTCTCTCATCATATGTGCTCTTACAACCTGCATTGGGCTTGCACTGTAACCATCCATAAGGATGCAGACCCCGTTCTTCTCATACTTTTCCAGCTCAGCATACATTTGTTCATATGCAGCTTTTCCTCTTCTCATCTGTTCCGCTCCTTTCCCTGCCGGTTCTGATAAATAAAGCGACTGCATATAACAGACCACTCGGAGGTTCCGTGACATACCGTAGGACTGACTATACAGACAGAAAGACAGTACGAACCTTGCAGTGAATTTGTATAAAATATTTTTTTGTTGAATTATTCCTGATTTAGGAATTCTGAATCAATGACAGTTTTCAGAAATGGTTCTAAGATTCTCTGATATGTGTAACTGAATGTTATTCCGTAATCCCTCCTTTCTCATAAAATTTATTTATCTGGAAATACTTCTTTCTGTATCTGCATTATAACCAGAGATTTTTTGTTTTTTCAATGTGTTTTTTGTTTAAAACCTATGTAAATTTGTTGATAACTATTTTTCCTTTCATTCTGCTTTACATATCGTTACTTTTTGTTTATACTAATATAGAATAATTATTTTTTCGTGAGAGAAATTCTCTCTACAAGTCAATGAGTAAGGATGTGATTATATGAAGATTGAAAAACTAAATGAAAATCAGATTCGTTGTACGTTGACACATGCTGATTTGGCTGCACGCCATTTAAAACTTAGCGAACTTGCATATGGTACGGAGAAAGCAAAGTCACTGTTCCGTGATATGATGCAACAAGCATCTTTTGACTTTGGTTTTGAAGCTGATGATATTCCTTTGATGATTGAAGCGATTCCCGCTTCTGCAGATTCTATTGTATTAATCATTACAAAGGTGGAAGACCCGGAAGAGTTGGACACTCGTTTTTCACGGTTTACAAATCCAACGGAATCTGAGAACACGATTCCCGAATCACTCAGCAAATTAGAAGGAGCCGAAGAATTTCTGGATCTTCTGAACAAAGTAAAAGAGGCTGCCGCCGGAACTTCTGCACCTGAGAAAGAGAAGCCGGCTCCATTCCTTGTTAAGCTCTTTTCTTTTTCGAACATTGACCGCGTCATCCAGGCTGCACATCTGATTGCCCCTGTATATCATGGTGCAAATACGCTTTATCTGGATAACGAGAATGATTTATACATTCTCGCTCTTACACCACCGGATCATAGTCCGAATGAATTTAGCAAAGTTTGCAATATGCTTTCCGAATATGGGAATCAAGAAAAGGCTTCTACCTCTGTACTTGCATTTTTGGAAGAGCACTGTGAAATTATTATTGCAGCAGATTCCGTACAAAAACTTGCCGGAATTTAATCAGTTGTTTTTGTGTACAATTTGAATTGTAAAAAGAATAAATGATGGAAAAAGCACAGG